>JAYVEJ010000618.1:0-3450 GCA_043748885.1 Luteolibacter sp.
ACAGCCGCAGCATCGCCGAGTTGCTCGCTGATCTGCAATCCGCTGAGCCGCCGCTGGTCCGCCTCCCGCAATAACAGGGCGGGAGGTAGCTGGCGCGTCTCGCGCCTCCCGCATTTTTCATGCCCGGGCGAGACTCGCCGTTCTTTTCGATTAAGAATTTTCAACCGCAGATGAACAGGATGCACGCAGATGAAGAGGATAATGACGATCAAAACGTAGTTCTAATCTGAGTTCTTATCTGAGTTCTTCATCTGCGTGCATCCTGTTCATCTGCGGTTAAATTCTCTTGATTTATAACCTGTTCTACCAGTAATGGGCGAGACGCCCGAACCACGGACTGGAGCGGAACAATCCCACATTCACTGATGGTCGCGGCGATTCAGTGTTGAGTCTGCCGCCGGATTCCGCGAAAACCCCCGCGGATGAGAATTTTGGTCGTTGGTAAAGGTGGGCGCGAACATGCGCTGGTGAAGGCTCTCGCGGAATCTCCGGGCAAACCCGAGGTGTTTTGTTTCCCCGGCAGCGACGCGATTTTCGAGCTGGCGAAACCCGTCGCGGCTGACGGTTTGGAATCGTTAGTCGCGTGGATGGTGGCTCATGCCATTGACCTCTGCGTCGCGGGCGAAGAGAGTTATTTGGTGAAAGGCGAGGGTCTCGCCAATCTCTGTGAGAGAAATGGCATCCCGTGTTGGGGGCCGCCGAAAGAGTCGGCACAGCTCGAGACGAGCAAAGAGTTCGCGAAGAATTTTCTGTTACGCAATGGCATCCCGACGGCCCGTGCGACGGCCACTAACACCTTGACCGAGGCCGTGGCTGCGATCGCGGGTGAGTATCCGACGGTGTTGAAATTCGACGGACTCGCCGCAGGCAAAGGCGTGGCGGTGTGCCCAGATGAAGCGTCGGCCCTGAGTTTCCTTGATGAAACTTTCACCCAACACCGCTTTGGCCCTGGGCGGGTGCTGGTCGAGCAATGTCTAACCGGCCCCGAGGTTTCTATTTTCGCCGCAATCATCGACGACCACTATCTGATTTTCACCCCCGCGCGCGACTACAAGCGCGCCCTCGACGGCGACCTCGGCCCTAACACCGGCGGGATGGGTGCCGTCGCCAGTCGCCAACTCGTGACGCCAGAATTGCTCGCGCAGATCGAGAAGGAAATCGTCCAGCCGACCGTCACGGGACTGCGTGGCGAAGGCTTGCCCTACCGCGGATTTCTTTACTTTGGGCTGATGCTCACGCCGTCCGGGCCGCAGGTGATCGAGTACAATTGCCGCTTCGGCGACCCGGAATGCCAGGCGGTGATGCCACTGGTCGAGGGCGATCTAGCAGCGTTTTGCCTGGCCGGTGCCAAGGGCGAACTCCGCGCCGATCTCATCCGTTTCAGCGATGGCTGGAGCGTGTGCGTGATCCTCGCCTCCGCTGGCTATCCGGAAACTTCGCGCAATGGCGACCGCATTTCCGGCCTCGTGGAAATCACTAACGCCCGCATCTATCACTCCGGCACCCGGCGCACTGCCGACGGCGCGTGGGAAACTAACGGCGGCCGCGTGCTCGCCGTCGTCGCCGGTGGAGACAGCCGCGAACAAGCCGTCAGTCTGGCCCACGCGGCTGCCGATCAGGTCGCATTCGCTGACTTGCAACGCCGCCGTGACATCGGCATTTTAAACTTTTGACCCATGGAACGAACCTTCACCGCAGAAGACATCGCCGCCGGCGTAGAGCGACTCGCCACGGCGATTCGCGAGAAACACCGCGGCCACCCCATCGCGCTCATCGGCATCCGCAGCCGTGGCGATGAGGTCGCCGAGCGGATTCTAACGATTCTCTCCGCCGAAGATCATTGGGAACTCTCATTCGGCGTGCTCGATATTTCACTCTATCGGGACGACTTCGAGCACCTCCACGAAAACCCGTTGCTGCAGGAAAGCGACATCGGTTTCCCGGTCGAGGGTGCCCACATCATTCTGGTAGATGACGTGCTCTTCACTGGCCGCACCATCCGCGCCGCGCTCGATGCTCTATCGGATTACGGCCGCCCGGCCAAGGTCGAACTGGCGGTGCTCATCGACCGCGGCCACCGCGAAATGCCGATCCAGCCGGACTATGTCGGCATCGCCCTCGACACCCGCCGCCTCGATCATGTATTGGTTTCCCTAGAAGGAACGGACGGCAAGGACTTGATCCAAGTCGTCGAAAAGGAAAACCCATGAGCCTCCTGCCGCAGCAAAAGAAGTCCGCCGATGAGATCGCGAAACTCCGCGAATCGCTCGGCATCGTCGCCCCGCCGGAGGGTGAGGAAATGGCGGCTGCGGTCCCGCTGGCTGCTGCCGCTCCCGAGCTAGAGACGGCCAAAGCCTATCAGGTAAAGGAAGTGCCCGTGTTCGAGCGGGCCGAGCGAATCCCGGTGCTCGCGGTCGAGGAAAACGGGCCACCGCCTCACAGCGAGCACCCGCCGGAAGCCGCGCCGTTGCCGGTCGCACCACCCATCCCAACTCCGCACGGGCCGAAAGTCGTTCGCTCGCTGCGCAAATCTGAGCAAGTCCCGCTGACTCCACTGTCACCTGTCGCGGCGGATTCAAAGCTGCCGCTTCACCGCCACAGCGGTCAGGAACTCAACGAAATCCGCCGTCACGAGGCACTCGCCGCGCTCAACTCCTGGACTCATCCGCAAACTCTAACTGCCCACCTTACGTTGGTCATTCCCGGCTACCTCTTCGCCATCGGCGGTGCGGTTTGCTTCTATTTTTATGATCTCGAGAAACGCGAATTGCGAATCACCGCAGCGTGCGCGGCCATCGCCTTGCTGATCGCCGCTTTCATCTTTATCAGAAAGCCACTCTCGCGTCATCACGCTGCATTCATCGGCGTGATGGCGCTGTTCGTCATCGTTTTCGGCGCGCTCTATTATTTTCCCCAACTCCGGCATGGCACGTAAAGACCTACTCGACATCGCGGCGCTCGACCGGGAGGAAATCGAACTCCTCCTCGATCAATCCATCCCGTTCAAAGAACTCTTCACCCGCTCGGTGAAAAAAGTCCCGGCCCTCAAAGGCAAGTCCGTACTCATGCTTTTCTACGAGCCGAGCACCCGCACTCACTCCTCGTTCGAGGTCGCCGCCAAACGTCTATCAGCCGATGTCACGAACTTCGATGTCGCCCAATCTTCTATCACCAAGGGCGAGTCCGTTAGGGAAACCGTCGAGACCCTGCAAGCGATGCGCACCGACTACATCATCGTCCGTCACGGCCGCTCCGGCCTGCCTGGGATGATTGCCCGCCAGACCAAAGCCTCCGTCATCAGTGCGGGCGATGGCGCCCACGCCCATCCCACTCAAGCGCTGCTAGATGCGTTCACCATCAAGGAAAAGTTCCCCGATCCCAGCGGCAAAAAAGTTCTCATCATCGGCGATATCCTGCACTCACGAGTCGCCCGCTCGACCAGTACGATCC
>JAYVEJ010000619.1:0-3445 GCA_043748885.1 Luteolibacter sp.
GTTTTGCCAGAACCGGCGGAGTTCGGAGTCGAGCTTGGGATCGGAGGTTTTGTAGAGGGTTTGGCCGGGTTTGATGCGGTCGAAATTGATGCCGCTGTACGTGAGGTGAAAAATCAGGCGGTCGCCCTCGATGACCCAGATGCGGGCGCCTTGTTCGAGGTCGCGGTTCTCGCCGGCATCGAAGACCACACCGTCGCCGGCGGTGAACGGCACGCCGGTTAGGTTGCCGAGCCGGACCCAGCCGGGACCGCAGTCGGTGATCTCGCCGAGCAGCGGGCCGCGCTTTTTACCGAACTTGCCGTGGGTGAGATACGGGTGATTGGTGCCGGAAAACCAACCGGTGCTGAGGCCGCGGGAGAAGGTCATTTCCAGGGCGTAGCGGTCGGACGGAGTGATCGGGGACTCGTTGTTAGTGATCGCGGCGTCGAGGGCTTTGCGATAGACGCGGGTGACGGCGGAGACGTATTCGGGAGACTTGAGGCGACCTTCGATTTTAAAGGATTTCACCCCGGCTCTGACGAGGTCGGGGACCAGATCGACGGCGGCGAGGTCTTGCGGGCTGAGCAAATAACGGACGGCACCGAGTTCGCGGGTCTCGCCATCGACGACGATTTCATACGGCATCCGGCAGGCTTGGGCGCACTCGCCGCGGTTGGCGCTGCGTTGGCCTAACGACTCGCTGGTCAGGCATTGGCCGGAGTAGGCGACGCAGAGGGCACCGTGGCAAAAGACTTCTAACGGCGTCTTGGTTTGCACGGACGAGGAATGGAAGCGCTCGATTTCCTTGATCGAAAGCTCGCGGGCAAGCACCGCCCGCTCTAACGGGAAGAGCGCTTCGACGAAGGCGAGACCCTCGGGCGAAGTGATGGTCATCTGGGTGGAGGCGTGCAGCTCGACATTCGGAGCGACCATCCGGGCGAGTTTCGCGAGACCGAGATCTTGGATGATCAACGCATCCACCCCGGCGGCGGCGATCCGGCGGAGTTGGTCTTCAGCGGCCTTCATTTCGCTGGTGAAAATGAGCGTGTTCATGGTGACGAAGCCTTTCACGCCGTGGCGATGGAGGTATTCCATGAGTTCCTCGATATCCGCTTCGATGAAATTTTCCGCACGCAGGCGGGCGTTGAATTTCGGCAGGCCGAAATAGATGGCATCGGCCCCGGCAGCGACGGCGGCGCGGGCGCAGTCCCAGTTTCCCGCAGGAGAGAGCAGTTCGGGAGTCATGTCGGGTGTGAGCGTTGCCATGGCGGGACTGAATCATAGGAACGCCGCAGTAAACAGCGGAGAAACTTGCGGACGGATGATGCGGGTGATGCTTTGAAAAAAGCGGTCGAGGGATCAGCGAGAAGCGGGTGCTGCGGTGGACCCGCGAGGCACCAACTCCACGGACAGCCGTTCGATGTGCGGCGCGGCTTGGGTCGCGGCTTCGATGCGAGCCACCACCAGCTTGGCTGCGGCCATGCCGACGTGGTAAGGCCGCTGGCGGACGGTCGCGAGCGGCGGGTCCAGGCGGCTGCCAAAATCCGCATGGCCGTAGCCGATGACTGACAATTCCTGAGGAATCCGGCGCCCGAGCGCAGCCGCGATTTTATAGACTTCTTCGGCAATTTCGTCCGTCGCGCAGAACACGGCGGTGACGTGAGGAAGCCCGTGCAACGCTTCGTGGATGAGATCCTGGCGAGGTTGTGTGAGCGGCAGCTCCACCAAGTGAAGTTTTACCCCAGGTGCCCGCCGGATCGCCTCGGCGAAACAGGTCCGCCGGTCCCGCGACCACGACTGAGACGCCGGCCCGCCGAAATGGAGGATTTCCCGATGCCCCAAGGCTAACAAGTGGGCCGCCACCGCTTCCGCGCCCGATGCTTCGTCCGAGAGCACCGCATCCGCGTGAAACGAATCCGGCAAAATCGCGTCGATGGTCACCAGCGGCAGATCGCGTTTTTTTAAATCGGAAATATGCGTGTGATAGAGATTGGCGAACCACGGCCAGAGTATCGCGCCATCGACCCGCCAGTCGATGAGGCGCTCGACTTGGCGGATCTCCAGCGCTGCGTCAGGCTGCGGCGTGAGATGCCGGGACCATAGCACGAGCGGCACGTAATCGCGCTCGATGAGGCCGTCGTGAATGCCGTGCAAAACATCTGACCAGAAGGAATCGTAGGGCGGCACCATGACGCCGATCATACGGGTGCGGCCGGAGCGGATGGCGGTGACGAGGTTGTTAGGCCGGTAGCCGAGGAGCTCGGCGGCATTCATCACGCGGGTGATCGTTTCCGGGTTCAGCCCCTCGCCGCCGCGCAGGGCCAGCGAGACGGTGGTCCTGGCCACTCCGGCTTGGCGGGCGATGGCGGACTGCGAGACAGCGCGGCGTGTGGAGGTTGGCTTCACGGCGACAATTTATCACAGGAATGCCGGTGGAGGCACGCTAGGAGTTCATCCATCTGACTAAAACCGCGGCGGGTCACGGCATCAGCCCTCGCAGCAAATCGCAAAGCGAGCGCCGGGCGGAGTGTGAAGTGTTTCCCGCCGCATGGCGAAACTTCCCCCGTTCGCGGGAGTTTCTTGGGCAGTCAACACCCACCGCCATGCTCCCGCAAGCCGATCACTCTTGGACTATTTTTGAAGCTGCCCACCTCCTCAATCGCGCAGGGTTCGGCGGCAGCCCGTCAGACATCAAGACCTTCCACGCGCTCGGTCGCGAGTCGGCCGTCGATTCTCTAATCGCCCCCAGTGAGCCGCTCGACGCCTTTCCGCTGCCAGCTTGGAGCACCGCTGAAATCGCCCTCGCCGACATGCTGAAACGCTTGGAACAGCGCAAGACCGTCCAGCAGGCGATTCGCAACCTCTCGCCCGAGGAAGCGGAAAAAACCAAGCGTGAGGCAAACAAGGAATCCCGAATGGAGGACCGCCAGCGTGCCCTCGAAGCCCAAGGCTGGTGGTTCCGACGGATGCTTAAAACCGCCGCCCCGCTGCGCGAAAAAATGACGCTCTTCTGGCACGACCATTTCGCCACCTCCCTCCAGAAGGTGAAGCAACCGGTGCTGTTGGTCCGCCAAAACGAACTCTTCCGGCAGAACGCCTTCGGCAGTTTCAAAAATCTAACGCAGGCCATCCTGATGGACCCGGCGATGATGCTCTACCTCGACACCCAGTCGTCGAAAAAGGGCATGCCTAACGAAAACTTCGCCCGCGAGGTGATGGAACTTTTCACCCTCGGCGAGGGCAACTACAGCGAGCAAGACATCCGCGAAGCTGCCCGCGCCTTCACCGGCTATCAGCTCAACCGGGTGACCGGCAAGGTCATCCACAACAAGCGCCAGTGGGACTCCAGCGACAAGACCGTCTTCGGCAAGACCGGCCCTTTCACCGGCCAAGATGTCATCAATCGGATCTTCGAGAAAAAGGCAGCCGCCCGCTTCATGGCCAAAAAGCTTTGGGAGTTTTTCGT
>JAYVEJ010000620.1:0-8966 GCA_043748885.1 Luteolibacter sp.
TTCGTTAGACGATGGCGCGGGATCGCCGTAGTCCACGGCGTTGTAGAATTGCTCGGGCTTGATGCTCTCAGGATCGGGGCGTTCGCCTTTCGCAAGCGCGGCCTTGGCGAGCTGGAACGAGGCGTCGCTGATGTTGAGGGAGAAGGTGGAGTAAGGGTTTTCGGCGGTGGGGATTTCTTCGATTAGATCAACCAGCTCCGGCTGCAAGGGCTTCACCGGAGGGACATCGTTACCCCCTCGAAACGAAAGTTTCCCTTGGGCGGCGTCGGCTTCCGTAAAGGGATCTGCGGCGACTCCATTTGGCGAATTGGGAGGTTCATATTCTGTCAGGTTTTGAATTCCCCTGACGGTCTTGGTGTCAGCAGGCTTCCCATCCGCTGGGACCGAGAGTTCCCAGGTAGCTTCGACTTGACCTAGCAGCGCGGCACGGGTGTGGTCATAGGCGGCGTGGTAATAGTCGCTTTTCGCTGCCTCCGCTTTTTCTAAGCCGCGGCGTGCAGCGGAGTTATACGGATCGATTTTTAAAGTGTCCTGATAGGCTTTCTTAGCATCATCGTATTTGCCCAAATTGTAATTGCCCTCGGCGGTGTAGAGTCCTCGGAGCACTTGATCGACGGCTTGCGCGTGCTCGGTTTTCAAGTCACCCAAGTCTGGCGGTGTTGACTTACCTTCCAAGGCTCCCAGCACGGATGAGTCGCTTCCTAACCCGGCAGCCGAACTCGATTTTTTCCCGACCTCGCCGCCATCAGACTGAGCACGAGAGGAACCCCAGCCCTTGTCCGCTAGAACTGGGAGCTTCTCGTTTGCCGCTGCTTGATCTCTTTTGAAATCCTCCGCTCTATCAGCGACCTGGCTCGGGTTGTTAAGGATCGCATCGACGTTATTGCGGTTGATCGCTTGATCCCCGCTGCGGAGTCCGTTGGTGAGAGCTTGGTCATCGGTATCGAAGCGATCCGCCGCGCTGAGGTCGGAGCTGCCTGCTAGAATTTCGTTCGGCGGCTCGCGATCTTTTACAGCACTCAATTTTCCACGGCCGCTAAACGCGGAACCGCTCGCCAAAAGCTTTTCCGACTCAGGGAGGGGTTGCGATGGTGGCGCAACTCGCGAGCGAGGGTCTCTGAATTCACTGGTATCCCCGCCGAGACCGCTGGCTGCGGCGATCTGTGGCAGCGCTTCCATTTCAGAGGGAGTATCGACGGCGGGGGCAGCTTGAGTTCCCCCGGCGAATGCGAGGGGTGGCGAAGCGGGCGGCTGGTTCGCGAGTTTAAGTTGGCGGGGGTTTTCCCGTGGCTCGGACCGGCGAGGGGAAGACATTGCGAAAGAACCACCTGTGCCGGAGCCAGAGGACGGCGCGGTTTTATCGGAAGGCTTGGCACTAACAACTGAGTTCGCGACCGCGCGCTCCTCTACGATCTTGGCAACCGAAGCGGGGTTCACTCCTCTACCAGTCGGCAACGATCTCTGATACTTTGCTTCATTAGATTCCACTGGCGGGGTCATCTCGTGCACCACTATAGGATCTGCCGTCATTTGGCGGGTAATCGTCTCGTTGATTTGTTTGAGCTTCATCGACTGAAGAAGCTGTTGGTCGGTTTCAAACTCGCGCTTGGCATCGACGTAACCTTGGGCATCAAGGCCGCGCTGGATGGCTTCCTCGCGAGTGTCGTCTTTCGCGATTTCGACTGCGCGGCGTGCCCCTTGATCTTCATCCACTCCAGACTGGCCATAGAACGAGTCCTGACCTTTGTGGATGATGCCTTTGGTTCTAACGATGGTGGCGAGAACCTTGCGACCTTCTTCAACTTTTTCCTCTTGAAGTTGGATGGCTTTGTCGAGGGATTGCTGCGTGGCCTCGAAGCTATCACCACCTCCACTCGCCGGCAGAAAAGCTACTGATTTCTCTGATCGATGTTCATATGAAACTTTGCGGGCTTTTTGGATATTTGCTTTACCGGCAGAAAAGATACTCCCGACGATGAACGTTAGAAGCAAACAAGCGGCGATAGCGAGAAACACGCGGCGGCTGCTGTGACGGACACTCTTCTCCTTTTGCAGATCTAACTGCACGGCATTTTCCTCGCCGCAGATTTCATCGAGGAGCTGGCGTTTTTCCGGCGGGAGTTTCCATGAGTGGTCGGGTTCGGCGGCTTCGGCATCGGTTAGGAGGCCGTGGAGGGTTCTCATGCGGCGGCGGAAGACC
Source organism: Luteolibacter sp. (assembly GCA_043748885.1). GTDB lineage: Bacteria > Verrucomicrobiota > Verrucomicrobiia > Verrucomicrobiales > Akkermansiaceae > Luteolibacter. The sequence continues at coordinate 2,201 of JAYVEJ010000620.1, forward strand.
AGCAGTTCGGGGCGTTCTTCGCAGAGGCGTTCGAGTTCGGCGGCTTCGAAGGTGGAGGACTCGCCGAGAACCCAGGCGACGATGCGCGCTTCGACCGGCTCGTCGCCGACGGTGTCGAATGAGGTGTCTTTCATTTTAGATTTGAAATTTGAAATTTGAAATCAATCAGCCCTCTGCCGACTCCACGCCGAGGCGGCGGAGGGAATCGGCTAGATTTTTGAGGGCGTGGTGGAGTTTGTAGCCGACGTTACTGACGCTGAGACCGGTGCGTTGGCTGATTTGGTCGTATTTGAGGCCGTCGTGATATTTGAGGGCGATGAGGGCGCGGTCGTCTGCGTGAAGTTCGGCGACTAACAACTGGAGGGTGCCGATGGCTTCGAGTTTGCCGAGGGCTTGTTCGGGATCGGGGGTGGCGCTTGCCCATTCGCGGGCTGGGTCTAACGCGGTTTCGCGTTTGTGATCGCGGAGATGGCTGAGGGCGAGATTTCTAACACAGCGGAACAACCAGGCGCGGGGGTGAATGACTTCTTCCCAATGGGCGTGGAGTTTGAGGAAGGCGTCCTGGACGAGGTCCTCCGCAGTTTCGCGTTGGCCGACGAGGCCGTGGGCGTAGCGGAGCAGTGGGGATTCTTCTGCATCGAAGACCTGCCGGAGTGTGGGTTTTTCCTCCATGGGGTGATGCGACTGACGAAAAGGAAACACCGGATTGCGTCCGGAATCAGCCGTGAGACGGGCGCTGGCAGTGAGGGTTTCCATGAATCGACAGGAGCGGGGTCATGCTTTCGTGGATGAAGACACGGATGGCGGGGAATTCTTAGAAAATAATTTGAGGGAGAAAGTAGTTCAGGACTTTAGTCCGGTGTTCTGACGAAGATGGGGATAAAGAACGGACTGAAGTCCTAGACTACTTTGGCTTGTCAGGGAAAGGGCGGGTGGACAGTTTCGCGGCTCATGAAGCGAGTGATCATCCATACCGACGGCGGCTGCAAGGGGAACCCAGGACCGGGCGGGTATGGGGTGGTGATGGTGAGTGGCAAGCATCGGCGAGAACTCTCGGCAGGCTACCGGCTAACGACTAACAACCGGATGGAACTGCGGGCGGCGATCGCGGCGTTAGAGAGCTTGAGCGAGCCGTGCGAGGTGGAGCTGCACTCGGATTCTAAATACCTGATCGACGCAGTTTCCAAGAAGTGGATCGACGGCTGGAAGAAGCGAGGTTGGAAAAAGGCGGACAAACAACCGGTGAAGAACCGGGATCTGTGGCTGCTGCTGCTGGCGGCGATCGGCTCACACAAGATCGACTGGCGGTGGGTGAAGGGCCATGCGGGACACTCGGAAAACGAGCGCTGTGATGAGCTGGCAAACATCGCAGTGGTGGGGAGAAATTTGCTAGAAGACGCGGGATTCGAGGCCAGCGCGGGCCGCTAGATTGACCATGGAGACGGAGCGGAAATCACGCTGGGCAGCGCGCTGCGGGGTGTTTGGTGATTTGCCGACGCGGCTGATGTTGCACGCGCTGCGGGTGGTGCCGTGGTTCCTAGAGCCGGTGCTAACAGGCTGCTGGACTTTGGTTTTTTTCGGGATCGCCAAGTCTCACCGGCGGACGGTGGCAGGAAATTTACGGGCACTGCATCCCGGCTGGGGCGCGTGGCGTGGGACGCTCGGAGCGTGGCAAGTGTTTTGGAATTTCGCGCTAACGTATGTGGATGCGCAACGCTGCGAGAGCGGGACAGGTGCGGTGGATTGGGCGGTAGAGGGGCTGGCGGCACTCGACGATCTCGCGATGCGGCAACAGGGCTGCATCATTCTAACGGCGCACATGGGGAACTACGACATCGCTGCGCCGGTGTTCGCTTCGCGCATCAAGCGGACGCTCTACACGGTGCGTGCGCCGGAGCGCGAGCCGGAAACCCAACGGCTTCGCGACGCTGAAATCCGCCGCAAGGAAGCCAGCAACCCGAATTTCCGCACGCTCTACAACGAGGATGGCAACCTGCTAGGCATCGAGTTGGCACGCTTGTTAGGCGATGGAGCCATCGTCGCGGTGCAGGGCGACCGGGTGATTTTCGACGTTTCCCCGATGGATGTGGAAGTGGAGCCGGGGTTGATGATGCGCTTGCCGAAGGGGCCACTATTCTTGGCGCGGGCGACTGGTGCGCCGTGTTTCCCACTGTTCATCGTGCGCGACGGCTGGCGGCGCTACCGGGTGTTAGTGATGCCCGCGGTGAAACTGCCGCTGCGGAAACGCGGGGTGGCCGACGACGCCGCCACGATCTGGGCGGCGACGATCCTCGCGGTGGTGCGCAAGCATTGGCGACAGTGGTATGTCTTCGAGCCGTTGCTGACGCGGGTGCCGGGAAATTCTAACGACCCCTGATTTCCGCGAATGTTCCCTTCCCTGATTTAAAAATCCGGCTATAAGGAGAGCATGAATTTAAGGATGATCGGCATTTTCTCGGCGTCGCTTGCATTTGGCACTTCTGGGGCACTGGCTCAGAAAGCGGTGCCGCCACCGTCGAGCCCGAGGCTGCCACTGACCACGGTGTTTCAAGGTGAATCGAAGTTCCAAGCGATCGTCGCCAAGGCCGAGCGGGAAAACTGGCGCAATTTGCCGCTGGGTGAGCGGACTATCCGGGTGGCTCGTGAGCTGGTGGGCACGCCGTATGTGAATTATTCGTTGGAGGTCGATGATCGGACGGAGTCGCCAGTCGCAAATCTCAGAGGCATGGACTGCTGGACGTATTACGAAAACTCGCTGGCGCTGGCCCGCATGTTGCGGTTCAAGCCTGCGCCGTATCGGCCGCAGGACCTGCTGCACATGGTGGAAATCGAGCGCTATCGGAACGGCGTGTGCTCGGGTAGCTACTTGAGCCGGATGCATCATTTGGAGGAAGTTTTCTATGACAATCAGCGCCGCGGCTATGCGACTAACATCACCTCGCGGATTCCCGGCGCCGAGCGCATGCACCGCGAAATCCATGAAATGACCGTGCAGTGGAAGGCTTACCGCTACCTCCGCTCGAACCCCTCGCTGATCGAGCCGATGGGCAAACTCGAAGCCCAAGTCTCGAATCTACCAGTCTATCAGGTGCCGAAATCCAAGGTCCGAGCTGCCGAGAAGTATCTTCAAAATGGCGACATTTGCGCGATCACTTCCAGCGACACCAGCGGCTACACCTCGCACGTCGGTATGATCGTTAGAATGGGCGACCGGGCTTATTTCACCCACGCCACTTCGGACCGAGACAAGGGCCGCATGGTCATCATCGACCGCCCGATCACCGACTACATCAACTCCGGCCCCGGCCACGCCGGCATCATCATTTGTCGGCCTAACGACGTGCCGCAGTCGCCGTTGTGGCAAAACAACGTGGTGCGCCAGTAAGCCGACCGCAGATCAAGCTTCGGCTAGATTTCCCTCCTCAAAGCTTTCAGATAGGCTCTCGGCAATGGCCTTGATGACCTCGCCGGATTCCTTTTCGACTAACGGGCGGGCCAGCATTTCCTCGTAAATGGCGATGTAGCGGCGAGCCACTTCCTTGTGGCTGAATTCCTGCTCGCTCTCGATCATCACCCGGCGGATCTCCCGCTCGCGAATCTCTTGGGGCAGCGCGTAAAAATCCATCGCTTGGTCGATCGCCCAGCGGAACGCGCCTGAGTTGTAGTGATCGAAGCGGAAGCCGTTACCGGTCGATTTTTCGAGATCCAGCGGGCGGATCGTGTCGTAAAGGCCACCCGTGGAATGGACGATCGGTAGCGATCCGTAGAGCGGCGACGTCATTTGCGGCAGGCCACAAGGCTCGAACAGCGAAGGCATCAGCATGAAATCCGAAGCCGCGTAGGCGAGCCGGGACAGCCGTTCCTCGAAATCGACGATGGCCACCCGCTCCCGCAGGTCGAATGCGCAGACGATCTTGTCGATCCACTGCTGGTGCGGACCGTTCGCGACGATGACCACTTGGAGGTCGCGATCCCAATATTCCGAAACCAATTGATGGAGGATTTCCGTGAGCAGTTGTGGGCCTTTTTGCACGGGATCCAAGCGCGACGGCCAAAAGAACATGGGGGCATTCACATCCTCCTTGAGCTGGAGTTCGCGTTGCAGGGCGAGCTTGTTAGCTGCCTTACCTTCGGGGAAATCCGCCACGCCGAAGTTCCGTGCCAGCGCATCATCGGTCACCGGGTTGTAGGAAACATCCGGCGCGTTGAGGATGCCCGCCGAGCAGCCTGCGGTGTATTTCCCCCGCAGCTCAGCCCTCACGGAGTCGGGGATCACCGAGTGCCAGCCCTCGACGATTTCCCAAAGAAAACGCGGGCTAACGGTGTTAATGTAGTGGGCAGCGAAAATGCCCGACGCGAGAAGATCCACCGGGACATGCGAGCGGGCGTGGTCGTAGCTGCACGGCGCACCGGTGAAATACAAATTCATCCAAAACTCGGCGGCATCGATCCCGACTTCTTCGATCTGCGCCAGCGAAACATTCAGCGTATGGATATTGTGGACCGTGAACAACGACTTGATGCCACGGCGGCGGGCCATCGCCGGAATTAGGGCGGTCATCCAGTCATTGCAGTGCACCAAATCCGGCATGACCCGCGGGATGATGTGGTTGATCACCTCGCGCTGGAAAACCAGCGCGATCCGCATCGCCTCGGCGGTGTGGTTGCTATAAACCTGCTCCCGGTAATAGAAAATCCGGTCTTCCGCTAAATGAATGTGCGCCTCGGGCAGCACTTCATGGTATTTCCTCAATTCCTTTTCATGGAGATTGAAAATGTCGCCTTGGAACATCCGCCGGTAGTTAGGCATCGCCACATGCACATCCGCCCCCAACTCGAACAGCGCGGAAACTAAGGAAGCGGAAACGTCCGCCAAGCCACCCGCTTTGGCGGACATTCGCTGCGCCATATTGCCCATCCCTGACGGCAAATAAGTGATCTCCGGCGTGACAATGAGAATGCGAGGCTTGGCGGGCTTGGACGTGGTTGACATGGGTGCGGAATAATTGGGTCGTTACTCTATCCGTTGCGACATTGGTGAGAATTCCCAAGGATCGCCACCTCAATCTTCGCGATTTCCGAGTTTATTTTGCGGCTGGAAATTTCTAACGGGCCATCTCCCACAAGTGCCGGATGCAAAATTGCGACCACGTCTCCAGCCGTCCGAACGAGTCGCCATTGAGGTTCTCCAACGTGCTGAACCCGAGGTCAGTTAGAGCGTCCTCGCGCGAAGCCACCGCCTCGGATTTCAGTTCCACCAAGTGGACGATTCCCAAATGCACTTGTCCCACCGGATTCGAATCATCGTTGAGCAGCGCGATGATGCGGTGCGCGTGTTCCTCCGGGAGATGTAGCTCTTCCTCAATTTCCCGCGTCACCGCCGCGTGATAAGCGTCCGGCCCGGTCCGACCGTCGCCCATGTCGATTGGATTCACATGGCCACCCACGCCCACGGAAATTTTTGCATGAAGCCGACTTTCGCCACCGGATTTCCCGCGAGTGTAGTGAAGGATGCGGTCCCCGCTACGGAAGATGCAGTACGGGATCAATTGCTTGTGGCTCGGGTCATCCTCCGCCGCCGCCCGCTCCATGAAGTAATGATTCGCCGGATCTAGCAGCCGCCCGATCGCCTCATCGAGTCCCTCCGTGCGGAGTCCTTCAAACGACCCGATTTCATCCAACAATGCGCGCGGCACCACTAACACTTCCTCGCCTCCATACTTCGACATGGCAGCAACCATAGGTTTCCGTTCCGCCTCGCCAAGCCTTCATCGGGACCTTTGATGAGGTAAATAATACCGACATCTTGAGATTACGTCATCACGTGATTTCGAATGGCCGGTTCTGTGACATAGTCCCAATTGTCAGCCGGTTACCCCGACCCCTGATCATCCCCCACCCTACCCCCCTGCTATGAAACTCCCGCTTGGCTTCCTGACGACACTTGGCTGCATTCATGCGATCTTCGCGATCCATGCCAACGCCCAAAACACTATCACCTATCTCGACCTGGTCAATCCGGCGATCACAGAGGTAACGATCGGAGCCGGGAAATTCCGCGCTGAAACCTTGCCGGGGACTTCCGGCACGGGAAACTTTGACACCTTTCTCAAGCTCAATGGCACTCCGTTCGAGCAAGGATATAACACCTCCGCCAAAGGCGTCATGGACAATGCTAACGGCCCTTGGACCCACAACCTGCAAGTCGGGGATTTGTCACTCGTGCAAGATCTGACTGGCCGGTATTTGTTGTCGATCGGGATGGACCTGAACGAGCCAAATTCCGCCGCCGCCCGCTACCAGTCCTTGGACGCCTTTCAAATTTACACTTCTCCCATCGGCTCTCAGCACGTTAACGATCCGACCCAACTGGGAACTCTGATCTACAACATGGACGCCGTGCAAGACAACGCACTCCTGCTAGACGTGAACCGCAACTCCGCAGGCGGCAGTGGTCGTTCCGATCTAAACATTTACTTGGATCTGTCCCTGCTCGCCGGCACCAAGCAAAGCGACTTCATCTACTTCTACGTGAAAATGGGTGGCGTGGGCATGGGCGAGGCTCCCCAGTATCCCAACCTAAGTTTCGCCAACGACGGCGGCTTCGACGAACTTCGCCGCGACTACAGCCTTAGCACCGTGGCCTCCATCCCAGAGCCAAGTTCCGCGATGTTGCTTCTTCTCGCAGCGACGGGTCTCATTGCACGCCGTTCGCGCCGCTGAAGTTCCCCCGGCGCTTGGCGGATCGAACCAAGCATCCGCCATT
>JAYVEJ010000621.1:0-3437 GCA_043748885.1 Luteolibacter sp.
GCGGCAAGGGTTGCATGGCCATTCGCTAGCCCGATTGGCGGAGCGGCGCGAAGTTTTTCGAATAATTTCCGGCTTGGCGACGCATATTAGCCTGATGAAAGCAATCACTTGGCTCGCTTCCTTAACCGTGGGCGTCGCCGCCCTCACCGCCTCCGCCTTCGCCTCGACTCCTGAAGGCTGGTCCACCGATCTCGATAAAGCCTTCGCCCAGGCCAAAACCGAAAAGAAGTCCGTGCTCGTCGAATTCACCGGCTCTGACTGGTGCCCGCCGTGCATCGCCATGCGCAAGAATGTTTTTTCCACCAAAGAATTCGTCTCTGCCGCCTCTAAGAAATACATCCTCGTCGAGCTGGATTTCCCGAACGGTGACAAAGCCGTGAAGGAGAAAAACCAACCGCTGGCCGAGAAATATAAGATTGAAGGCTTCCCGACGGTGATTCTTTTCAGTCCCGAAGGTAAGGAATTCACCCGCTTCTTCGCCTCGGAATTCCCGAAAACCCCGGATTTCCTCAAGCACCTCGACGAAGCGCTTGCGAAAAAAGATCTCGATTGATTTTCACCGCTCGCTTCCCAACCACCCCGCTCCGGCTTCACGTCGCAGCGGGGTTTTTCTTTTCAACTCGGGCACCCGTCGCCACAGTCCGCGCCCTTTCCCGACCATGTCCGACGCCCGCAAACCATTTCCCTTCCGCGATTTTGAGTCCCAATGGCAAGCCCGCTGGGAGTCCGAAAAAACCTTTCGCACCCCCGGCCCCGGCGATGCGGATTTCGACGCCACGAAACCGAAATTCTACGTGCTCGACATGTTCCCCTACCCCAGCGGCTCGGGCCTGCATGTCGGCCATCCGGAAGGTTACACCGCCACCGACATCGTCGGCCGCTACAAGCGGATGAACGGCTTCAACGTCCTACATCCGATGGGCTACGACTCGTTCGGCCTGCCCGCCGAGCAATACGCGATTAAGACCGGCCAGCACCCGGCGATCACCACCGCCGCGAACATCGAGACCTTCCGGCGGCAGTTGAAATCGCTCGGCTTCGGCTACGATTGGGACCGTGAAATCGCCACCACCGATCCCGAATACGTCCGCTGGACGCAGTGGATTTTTCTCCAACTTTACGGCTCGTATTTCTGTGAGCTGGAAAACAAAGCCAAGCCTGTTAGCGACCTCGAAGCGCAAGGCTGGACCCGCGACCAGATCGACGACGTCCGCCTCGCCTTCGTCGCTAACACCCCCGTCTGGTGGTCGCCCGACCTCGGCACCGTGCTCGCCAACGAGGAAGTCGAGGAGTGGAAATCCAAAGGCCACACCGTCGAACGCCGTCCGCTGCGCCAGTGGATGCTGCGGATCACCAAATACTCGCAGCGCCTGATCGACGAACTCGACACGCTCGATTGGCCGGAAGGCATCAAGCTGTTGCAGAAAAACTGGATCGGCCGCAGCGAAGGCGCGTCTGTGAAATTTGAAATTTCAGATTTCAAATTTGAGATCGAAGTCTTCACCACCCGCCCGGACACGCTCTTCGGCGCGACTTATATGGTGTTAGCACCCGAGCATCCCTTCGTCCCGGAAATCACCACGCCCGCACAAAAGCTGGCCGTCGCGGCCTATCAGAAAGCTTGCTCTTCTAAGTCCGACATGGACCGCGGCGATTTAAACAAAGACAAATCCGGCGTCTTCACCGGTGCGTTCGCGATCAACCCCGTGAACCACGAGCAGATCCCTGTGTGGATCGCCGACTATGTGATGATGGGCTACGGCACCGGCGCAATCATGGCGGTGCCCGCGCATGACGAGCGGGACTGGGAGTTTGCGAAACGGTTCGACTTACCAATCCGGCAGGTTGTCGCAACCCAAGAAGGCGGCACAGGCGTCCCGCCTGTTCTTCCAACCCCCAGTCTTTCCACTCACATCCCCATTTCCAAAACCCGCCGCAACCTTCCCCACTGGCAGCAGGAAAACAGCTACTATTTCCTCACTTGGCGGTTAGCAGACAGCCTACCAGTGGCAAAGCTCAAGGAACTGAATGAAGAGAAACTCGCTTGGCAGCAAGCAAACCCAGAACCTTTAGACGCCGAGCTCACGAAGGAATTCCACGCGCTTTTCTCCGGAAAGATCGAGGAATGGCTGGATGCGGGCGAAGGCGAATGCATTCTCAAAGACCCCGCGTTGAGGAAAATTGTCGATGACGCGTTGCATCATTTCGAGGGTGATCGATATGATCTGCACGCGTTCGCAGTGATGCCAAATCACGTCCACGTCATCATCCGTCTGTTTCCCGGCGAGAATTTGTCCGACGTGCTTCATTCGTGGAAAAGTTTTTCCGCGAAGCAGATCAACCGAGCTACCGGAAATACAGGCACAATTTGGCAAGATGAGTCATTTGATCGGATCGTTAGATCAGCCACCCATCTTGAGAGGTTGATTTCCTATGTGCAGGAGAATCCTGCCAAGGCGAAGTTGAGGGAGGGCGAGGCAAGTGTGTTTGTGGGAGAAAGAACAGGCGGGACGCCTGTGCCCCCTTCCATGCTCCTTGAAGCATTCGCCGCCTACGGCACTGCCATCCACTCCGGCTTCCTCGACGGCCTCCCCACCGCCGAAGCAAAAGCCAAGATGATCGACTGGCTGGAGTCTAACTCCAAAGGCCAACGCCGCATCCAGTTCAAACTCCGCGACTGGCTGTTCTCTCGCCAGCGCTACTGGGGCGAGCCGTTCCCGATCGTTTGGAAAGACGGCCACCACCAAGCGATCCCGGAGTCCGAGTTACCGCTGCTCGCGCCGCCGTTAGAGGACTACAAACCCAGCGGCACGCCCGAACCGATTCTCACCAAAGCCACCGAGTGGGTCGAACTGCCAGATGGCTCAGTTAGAGAAACCAACACCATGCCACAATGGGCCGGCTCCTGTTGGTATTACCTGCGTTATTGCGATCCTAAAAACACCCACCGCTTCATCTCTAACGAAGCCGAGGCGTACTGGACTTCTTCCAATCAACAATCACCAATCGACAATCATCAATCAGGAATGGTCGATCTCTACGTCGGCGGCACCGAGCACGCGGTGCTTCATCTGCTCTACGCCCGTTTCTGGCACAAGGTTCTCTTCGACCTCGGCCACGTTAGAACTTCCGAGCCATTTCAAAAACTCGTCAACCAAGGACTGATTCTCGGTGAGGACGGCCAGAAGATGTCCAAGTCCCGCGGCAACGTGGTGAACCCCGACGATGTCGTTTCCGAATACGGAGCCGACGCCCTGCGGCTCTATGAAATGTTCATGGGTCCGCTCGAACAAGTGAAGCCGTGGATCATGAAAGGCGTGGAAGGCGTCTCCCGATTTCTCGCCCGCGTCTGGCGCGTCGCCCTCGAAGAACATGAAAGCGGGTGGCATGTCTCGGCGAAAATCCAAGACGTCCCCTGTACCGACAAGGCACTCCTC
>JAYVEJ010000622.1:0-3435 GCA_043748885.1 Luteolibacter sp.
CGAAGTCGCCGGGCGTGTGAACCGGCAGCAGACGGTTGATCGCCGTGAAACGGTCGCGTTCGTCCTTGCGGGCGAGGATCACCGGGATGCCCATCGCTAAGCTGGGTCCCGCCGCATGAAGCAGCGGCGTCACCACCAATGTGGCTTCCTGGCGGTAGGTCGCTAACAGTCCGGCGGCGAGTTCGGTCGCCCTCAGCGCGTCTCTATCATCAAGTGGCAACGAAGTCACCGACTCGCGCTGGTGCTGATAGACCGAAGTCCGCGCGACTTGCGCTGGCGTTTGCCGTTTCAGACTCTTGGGCATTTTCCCCGGACCTTCGCCGCCGATGAAGAATGATTTCGGCACCGCCGGTCGCTCATCGCGCAGCGGCAGGGACATCGTTAGACAACCGGTGATGTAGGCCTCCACGCCTTGCTCGCGGAACATATTGCGGGTGGCCGTGTCGCGGCAGCCGATGGGTTGGTGGGCTTTGAAATAGTCGAGATACTCGCGGATCAACCCGCTGCTAGATGTTTGAAAGCCGATGAACACCGGCTCGACCTGCGGCGGGATCGGGAAGCAATGTTCGAGGAAACAGGCATTCATGATCAGTCTAACCGGCGGCCCCTGATAGGCAGGCAACGAGTCGCGGTCGATTTTGACGATGTCGCCACCGGCGAGTCCGAGGCTTTCCACCAGCCGCTGCACGGCGAGGCTTTGGATCCAGTCGCCGAGGTTGATTGTGTAGCTGCCCTTGCGGCGCAGGCGCTTGGCGAAATTTTCCGAATGACCGTATCGAAACTCAAGGATCCCTGTTTTCTTCATGCAGATGGGCGCACTCTGCGGCAACGAACTGGATTGATCAAGCCGTCAACCGCCCGGATTCGGGGCATCTACATTTGAATTCTTTTAACCGCAGATGAACGGGATGCACGCAGATAAGAGGGATAAAGAGGTAGAGGTTTCAAGGGGTGCCAATGTAAACTGGGAACCTTATTTCTAATCCCTTCTTCCATCTGCGTGCATCCCGTTCATCTGTGGTTCGAATCTGAAATAGAGCTGCTCCACCCTTGAATTGCGCGGCTTCTGACCAAAAATCGGGTTGCCAAGCGAGGGGCATTCTGTTCGGGTTTAAACCCTTGAGCATCCACATTTCTCCAAAAAAATTCTTAGTCACGGGTGGCGCGGGATTCATCGGCTCCCACCTCAGCGAGGCTTTGGTCAGCGCCGGTCACGACCTCGTGATCCTCGATGATTTCAACGACTACTACGATCCTGCGGTGAAGGAAAACAACCTCGCCAGCTTGCGGGGAAAGGTCGAGATTGTCCGTGGCGACATCAGCGACGACGCGGTGGTGGTGGACACCTTTACCCGCCATCGCTTCGACGGGGTGTTCCACCTCGCCGCCCGCGCGGGTGTTAGGCCGTCGATCGCCAATCCTCGGCTTTACTTCAACACCAACATGGATGGCACGCTCAACCTGCTCGAAGCGTGCCGCCATCACGGGGTGAAGTTCTTCGTCTTTGCCTCGTCGTCGTCGGTTTATGGGGTGAATACCAAGGTGCCCTTTTCTGAAACGGATCTGATCGCGCGCACGATTTCGCCTTACGCGGCGACCAAGCTGGCGGGCGAGCAGATGTGTTCTAACTACGCGCATCTGTTCGGCCTGCGCTGCATGTGCCTGCGGTTTTTCACGGTGTATGGTCCCCGCCAGCGGCCGGATTTGGCGATCTCCAAGTTCACCTCCGCGTTGTTAGCCGGTCGGGCGATTGACCGCTACGGCGACGGCAGCACGGCTCGCGATTACACTTATGTGGACGACATCGTGCGTGGCATCCTCGCCGCGGCGGACTACACCGAGAAATCGTCGTTTGAAATTTTCAACCTCGGCGGCGCGGCGACGACCACGCTCAACGAGCTGATCGGGATGGTGGAAAAGGCCGTCGGTCACTCAGCAGAGATCCGGCAACTTCCCGATCAACCCGGCGACGTGCCGCGCACCTACGCGGATGTCACCAAGGCCGAGCGATTGTTAGGCTACCACCCGCAGACCGCGATCCGCGAAGGGATTACCCGCTACGTCGAATGGCAGCGGTCTTCGCAGGTAGTCTAACGCTTGAGGCAATGCCTTAAAGGCTTCATCGGCTGCGGCAGCTTGTTTCCCTAACACCAAAGGTGTTGCGTCCTCCAGCCCGGGGTTGCCGTTCACGGTTACCCCGGGAAGAGCGATCATCCAAATCATGAACTCCAACGGAGTTCCGGCGTGGCTCGGGTCGAGGGATGGAATTGGGGATAACCACCCAAACTCTGGAAAGGAAAATGACCCATGTGCTAACTACGAAATTTACCACTGATTACTCTGATTTTGACTGATTTCACTGAAAGAATGGGCAGCAAATCGACTCACCTTTTGGGTGAACTGATCATCCTTTCCAACTTCTAAAAATCAGTTCAATCAGTGAAATCAGTGGTTACCATCTTCCTTTCAAGGCAAACATGAAGGCCGGAACCACGTTGTGGTTCGGGTCATTGCACGAAGCATCCCGGAGTAGCTGTTCGTTCCTCACGCCAACCCCGGGCTGGAGGCCGCAACACCCTTGGTGTTAGATATAGGCCAATCCTTACTGGCATTGCCCAAAAAAGTTAGACTGCGAACGAGTCAGCGCCAATGCTCCGCGATCCACGGCGTGGGGCGGATGTGCTTGTAGAGTTTTTTCCAAATCCCGGTGACCGGCCACTCGCCGCGGGTGGCTTCGTCGATGTCGGGCTTGCCGGTGAAGGCGACGATCTTTGCATCGGGCGGCAAGGTTGGCGTCTTGAAAAAATTCAGCGGCCACGGTGGGATCAGCGAATGCTTGAAACTCAAACACCACGCCGGCGGGAAAAAATCCACGTTGCCGAGCGTGCGGCAGACGAAGGTTTGGCTGTTCCGATAGAGATCCATCATCGCCATCGGGTCGGGGCGGAAACGATCCCAGATTTTCGTTAGGGCACCGACCTTATAACGGAAGACCGACATGTTGCCGATGCCTTGGCCGGGCTGGGTCCAGTTTTCACAGACGACGAATTCGAGTTCCGGCTTGTAGTCGAAGAAGGCGTCGATCGAGCCGGTGACCAACAGATCGAGGTCGAGATGCAGGACGTTTCCCGCAAGCCCCTCGACTTCCTTTTGGAAAATGAACATGCGGCGAAATGGGTGCCAACGCATCCGCTCGGGCAGGTCGAACTCGGGCATCATCCGGACCTCGACTTCGCTGCGGATGCCGACCGGATCGTCGGTGAAACAAACGATCCGCAACGGTCGGGAGGTGTTGCGAGTGGCCATGGAATAGAGCCTGTTGACATACTCGGAGCCATAACGGTCGCCCCATTTTAGGCAAAGAACGGTCTGGCATTCGGCTTGGGAATCTGCGGTGGACATGGTGCGGTGGAGAAGCGGTGAGTCTGAAATGAC
>JAYVEJ010000623.1:0-3434 GCA_043748885.1 Luteolibacter sp.
GAGCGTGGGATGGAGGCGACGTTGGTGGCGATTTTCGCGGTGTAGTCCATGGCAAAGTCCGCATTTCGGCGAGCCGGAAGTTCAGCGGGATCAAGCCAATGCGTCAATCCCGGGGCGGGGGCTATTTCGCGGTGGATACCCCCAGCTAACGTTTCTGAATATTGCGCGGAATTTGCGCTTCCTGGCACAGTGCGGGCCGCGAGGCTCATAAAAGCAGGGATGTCCGTCACCGACGACCCGTCCAAATAACTCCTACCCATTTGCTCGCCCCGTCGTCCTTGGCGATTGCCGGAGCACTCACCACCATCGCGAACCGTCTCAAAGCCCAGCGCAAAGTGGAGGAAACCCTCGTTTCGCTCGAAGATGAGTTCGACGAATCCTCCAAGGCCACCTATGCCTGTTGGGTGCAGTGTCACCAAGGCTGCGACAAAATCACCGGTTGCCGCAGCGCCGACATGCGTTCCGCCCTCGTCGCTTGCTTGCGCGAAGAAGGCCGCATCATGATCGCCACCGAGGTGGGCACTGAGCGAATCAACTCCAGTTCTGCTCGCCCGTGGTGAACTACGATTTGCCATGGAATCCGCAGCGCACCGAGCATCGCATCGGTCGCTGCCACCGCGACGCCCTGTTTGTCCTGCTTCGTCTGCTCGGTTTTTTCCTAGGCGGACTCGCCCTCTATTTCCTCCCCGCCATCCTCCCGCTTCGCCGCCAACCTGTTCTTCGACTCCGGCTATCGACCCACTGTTCCCGCCCATTAATGATTTCCGGGATACTTCAGTCGATGATGCTGGCCGAGGCTCGTTGTGATCCCGCGCGGGCGGCGTCCCCAAGTGTTGCAAATCTCGCCAGCACGATGCGCGGCTTGCCGCTGAAACCCCCTGTGAAAGACGTTGGTGATTCAGGCAAAAGTTGCTTAGCCTCCCTTCAACAAATGACATCTGAACCCACCACCAAACGCTTCAAGCTTGAGCCCCTGCTCGGTGGACTGGCTTTGTTATTGCTGCTGTTCGGGTGTTTTTTCGTATTGCGGCCCTTCATGTCGGCCCTGATGTGGGCGATGATCTTGGCTTATTCGCTGCATCCGTTGCAGCGGAGTTTCACTCGTTGGTTCCGTGGCTCGCGGACTTTGGCCGCTTGTTTCGTGACCTTGACAATGACGGTGATCCTCGCGGGGCCGATTGTTTTGATCGGTTTCAGCATTGCGCAGGACGGTAAGGATTTGGCTAACGCGACCCGCAAGTGGTTCATGGCCGCGCCCGAGCAGGCACCGACGTGGATCTCCCAGTTGCCAGTGGTGGGCGAGCAAATGTCAGGCTACTGGTCAAACTTCGCGGAAGACCGCAATCGCTGGATGGATCAACTCGACAAGGAGGTGAAGACGACGCCACCGCGGCCGAAAATCGTGGTCGAAAGTGGCGATGGCTTGGTCGTGAAAGACGCGCCACTGCGGCAACCCGACGAGGTGGATGGCACCTCTGGGAAGAGCGAGGATGAGGATAAGAAGTCGGTCTCGCCGCACGTCGTGGTCTTGTTAGGCCAATTCTTGGTGTGGGCGCGGGCGTGGTTGCTCTCGGTGGGGCTGGCAGTCACCAAAGGGGTGACGCAGGTTTTAGTGAGCGCATTTCTGGCATTTTTCCTGTTGCGGGACGCGCCGATTCTCTCGGAACGGTTGGCGGTGGCGGCCAACCGGCTGGCGGGTGTCCGCGGCCAACATTTGATCAAAGTGGCCGGCGATACGGTGCGCGGGGTGATTTATGGGATTCTCGGCACGGCGCTCGCCCAGGCGCTAGTCGCGGGGCTGGGATTCTGGATCGCGGGCATGCCGGGGGCGGTGCTGCTCTCGGTGTTGACGTTTTTTTTCGCGGTGATTCCGTTTGGTCCACCGATGATTTGGCTACCGGCGTCGTTGTATTTGTTTGCCCAAAACGAGGCGGGGTGGGGGATTTTCATGCTGCTGTGGGGTCTGCTAGCAATCAGCAGCGTCGATAATTTCCTGCGTCCCTATTTGATCAGCCAAGGCAGCAAGATGCCCTTCGTGCTGATCTTCTGCGGGGTCATCGGCGGGGCGCTGGCCTTCGGCTTGGTGGGGGTTTTCCTGGGGCCGACGCTGCTGGCCGTGGCGTTCCGGTTGATCGAAGAGTGGTCGTCGAAACCGGACGAACCGGAGTGGGCGATGATCTTCGAAGGCAGTTCGGGGTTGCACGGCGGACCGGCATCAACCACACCCCTGCATGGCGGCGAGTCCCTCGGTGTTAGGTAAAGTGCTGGATGTCTTCGAGCGGAATTTCCGCGATCGGGGCGAGCTGGGTGCCTCTATCAGCATCTGGTGGGACGGGGCGGAGTTGATTTCAGAAGGCCACGGCTGGTGTGAGCGCGAGCAGCTCCGTAAGTGGACTGACCAAACTCTGGTGCCCGTTTATTCGGCGACGAAGGTGCCGGCAGCGGCGAGCTTGTTGCTGGCGTTAGAAAGCAAGGGGCTGACCGCCGAGACGCCAGTGCGAGAAGTCTGGCCGAGATTTCCGCTGGTGGCCGCTCGATTTTCCCACCTGCTGTCGCATCAATGCGGGTTGGCCGCGCTGGATCAGAAGGCGAGCGTCTTCGATCATGCGCAGGTGGTAGCCGCCATCGAAGCGCAGGCTCCGGCGTGGAACTTGGGCGAAGGTCACGGCTACCATCCACGGACTTTCGGCGCGCTGGTGGATGAACCCGTCCGCCGTCTAACCGGCCAACCGCTCGGCAGCTTCTGGCGGGGAAAAATCGCGGTCCCGCTCGGTCTGGATTTCTGGATCGGTCTGCCGGAAAGCGAGTGGCCACGAGTCGCCCGGCTCTATCCGGGGAAGGCCGGTAAGGACGATCTAGCAGACGCATTTTACAAACAACTCACCACCTCCGGCACCTTTACTCGCCGCGCCTTCTCGTCGCCGCACGGGCTTCATGCGATTCATGAAATGAACGAGTCCCGCGCCTGGTCGGCCGGTCTGCCTGCGCTCGGCGGGGTCGGCACCGCGTCGGCGTTGGCGAAATTCTACCAAGCGGCGATCGGCTCGATTGAAAGCCCGCTGTCTCCCGCCGTTAGACACGCGCTGGCCACGCCGGTTACCGCCGCCGCCGACCGCGTGCTGCTGCGGCCCACGGTTTTCACCTGCGGGGCGCAACGAGATCCGCTTGATGAAAAAGGCAAGAAACTCCGCCAGCTCTACGGCCCGTCGGTGTCCGCCTTCGGCCATCCGGGCGCGGGCGGCAGTCACGCCATGGGCGATCCCCAAAGCGGGATATCATTTGCTTATGTGATGAATCAAATGGAACTCAGCGTCATGCCGGGAATGAGATGCATGGCAATGGTGGAGGCATTGTTTTCTGAGAGTTGAACTGAAAGACAGATCACTAACTCCCACCTTGCCAATAATTCACCGGACGCTACCCTCCCCCATGAT
>JAYVEJ010000624.1:0-3434 GCA_043748885.1 Luteolibacter sp.
TGCTTCACGCCGTTGAAGGTCGTCGTCTTGACCATCGTGTAGTGCGCCATGTCATCGAATACCAGCGTGTCGCCGACTTTGAGTTCGCGCGGAAATGAAAAATCGCCCACGACATCGCCGGCGAGACAAGTCGGGCCACCCAGCCGATAGAGCCACTCGCCTGAGTCGCCCGCGAGGTGATAATTTTCACCTTCGAAGACGACGGCTGGCTGGCTAGCAGACGGCGCGGCATCCACTAGGAAAACATCCGGGCGATAAGGCATTTCCATCACGTCCGGCATGTGCGCGGTGGCGGAAATGCTCAGGATGGCAAGGCGGTGACCGGCGGACTCGAAGACGTCCATCACGCTTGCCCGCAGCACTCCGGTGTGGATGGCCGCAGCCTCGCCGGGTTCCAGCCAGACCTCCACTTGGTATTTTTCGCGAGTCTCTCTAACCAGCCGGACCAGCCGCTCGCGATCATAGAACGGTTTGGTGATCCAGTGCCCGCCGCCCATGTTTAGATAGATGAATTGCGGCGAACGCAGCAGATGGCCGAATTTTTCATCCACCGCAGTTAGAGTCGTTTCGAGGTCGTCCGAGTTTTGCTCGCAGAGCGTGTGGAAATGCAAGCCGGAGAGTCCGGTTAGGTCCACGCCCGCGAGTTGGTCCGCGGTGATGCCGAGGCGCGAGCCGGGGACGCAGGGGTCGTAGATCGGCGTTTCTCCAGTCGAGTATTCTGGGTTCACGCGCAGGCCGCAGAGCAATGCGCCGCTCGTGAAGCGAGGATGCGCCATCACCCTTTCGCGAAAGCGGAACCACTGGGAGAGCGAGTTGAAATCGAGGTGATCGGTGAATTCACAAAGCTCGACGATGTCCGCCTCATCGTAGGCGGGTGAGTAGGTGATGATGTGTTTTTGAAAATAATCCCGCGCCAGCCGGGCCTCCCACAGACCCGAGGCGCAGCAGCCGTCGAGGTCGTCGCGCATGTAAGGAAAAGCCTTCCAGCAGGAAAATCCCTTGAGAGCTAACACCAGATGACACCCGGCTGCCTCCTTCACCTCGCGTAAAATGGCCGTGTTGCGTTTCAGGGCGGCGGTCGAAATAACAAACATAAGTCGTGCCGCAAACTGAGACGGGAAAGTGCTGGTGACACCAGCAAGATCTTCGGCATTTCCACTAGGATTTTTCAACCGCAGATAAACGGGATGCACGCAGATAAGAGGGATAAAGAAGCGGAAGTCTCGCTGGTGAAAATGAGAAGCTCATCTTCAATCCCTTCTTCCATCTGCGTGCATCCCGTTCATCTGTGGTTCAAACCCGAAATGGTGATGCCACGACGCAATCGCGCGAAGCCCTCGACAATCCCAGTCCGGCCATGCTCAAATCTCCGGGCAGCCATGGCTGTGCGCGACGATCCGCCCGATTTCTGACGTTCCGATTCATGAAAACCATTCCCCACGCCCTTCGCCTGTCCGGCACCGAGGCCTACAATCACACCACCGACAAGCGTTTCCTAATGATCGGCGAGCGCGCCAACGTCGCGGGTTCGCCGCAGTTCGCGAAACTCGTTAGAGCCGGGGATCTCGAAGCCGCCGTCGAGGTCGCCCGCCAACAAGTGGGCAACGGTGCCAACGTCATCGACATCTGTTTCGACGACGGATTGATCGACGGCAAGGCGATGATGAGCCGCTTCCTCCAGCTCCTCCAAGGCGAGCCAGACGTCGCGAAAGTCCCGATCATGGTGGACTCGTCGAAGTGGGAAATCCTCGAGGAAGGCCTGAAGTACCTGCAAGGGAAGGGGATCGTGAACTCGATTTCACTCAAAGAGGGCGAGGAAAACTTCAAGAAGCAGGCCAGTCACATCATGCGCTACGGCGCGGCAGTGGTCGTCATGGCGTTCGACGAAAATGGCCAAGCTGCATCCTACGAGGAAAAGATCCGCATTTGCAGCCGCGCCTATCATATCCTCGTCGATGAGGTCGGCTTCAATCAGGATGATATCATCTTCGACCCCAACATTCTAACCGTCGCCACCGGGATCGAGGAACATAACAACTATGCGCTCGATTTCATCAACGCCACTCGCTGGATCAAGGAGAACCTCCCCGGCGCGAAAGTCTCCGGCGGCGTTTCTAATATATCATTCTCGTTCCGGGGTAATAACAAAGTCCGCGAGGCCATGCACTCCGCGTTTCTCTATCATGCCGGCCTCGCAGGGATGGATATGGGCATCGTCAATGCCGGAATGCTTGAGTTATATGATGAGATCCCCAAAGAGCTTTTAGTATGTGTAGAAGACGTATTACTAAACCGCCGCGCCGACTCCACTGAGCGGCTGCTAGAGCTTGCGGAAAGCTACAAGAACGTCAGCGGCAAGAAGATCGAGGAAGACCTCGCGTGGCGCGATGAGCCGGTGGAAAAACGCCTCGAACACGCACTGCTGCGCGGTATCGACAAATACATCGACGAGGACACCGAAGAAGCTCGGCTGAAATATGTGCGCCCGCTCAAAGTCATCGAGGGCCCGCTGATGGATGGCATGGGCGTCGTCGGCGACTTGTTCGGTGCGGGGAAAATGTTCCTGCCACAAGTGGTGAAATCCGCCCGCGTCATGAAGAAGGCAGTGGCCTGGCTATTTCCCTACATGGAGGCGGACAAAGCAGAACATCTAGCAGGCGACATCGCCGCGCTGATGGCAGAGAACCCCGCGCTAACGGATGATGAAGCACTCAAGCTCGCCGAGCGCGGTCGCTCGGCCGGGCGTTTCCTCATCGCCACCGTCAAGGGCGACGTCCACGACATCGGCAAGAACATCGTGGGCGTGGTGTTGTCCTGCAATGGCTTCGAAGTCACCGACATGGGCGTGATGGTTTCGTGCGATAAAATTTTAGCAAAAGCCGTGGAACTCGGCGCGGATGTCATCGGTCTATCAGGTTTGATCACGCCATCGCTCGACGAAATGGTGCACGTCGCTAAGGAAATGGAGCGGCTCGGTTTCAAGGTGCCGCTACTCATCGGCGGGGCCACCACCTCGGCCGCGCACACCGCCATCAAGATCGCGCAGCATTACTCCGGGCCGGTCGTCCATGTGCTGGATGCCTCGCGCTCGGTGCCGGTCACCACCTCGCTGCTCTCGAAAGATCAGCGCGAAGGCTTCGCGTTAGAGAACCGCGAGAAGCAGCAAAAACTCCGCGATAACTTCCTCGGTGGGCCGAAAAAGGAAACGCTAACCCTCGAGCAAGCCCGCGCCGCCGGCCCGAAGCTGGATTGGGAAAACTACACGCCACCGGTGCCTTCGTTCACTGGCACGCAGAGCACTAACAACCCTTCATTGCGCGAGCTGGTGAAGTTCATCGACTGGACGCCATTCTTCCACGCATGGGAACTCCGCGGCGTCTGGGACCGCACCACCGACACCCTGAAAACCAAGAACGAGGCTGGCGCGGCGGAAG
>JAYVEJ010000625.1:0-8956 GCA_043748885.1 Luteolibacter sp.
GACCGATCATCTAACCACCCAGATTCCCACGCGCTTTCCAATCATTGCATGGTCGGTCAATGGCGGCGCTACGCAAACCTATCAACTGGTCGCGAATGCAAGTGAGGTGCTGTTATCGTCGGGCATTGCCGATCCGAACATCGAAATCTATCTCAAGGGCATGTCGCCGTTTGAAGATCGCTTCACCGGTGACGTGCCCGCCAATGCGCTCAAAATCACCGGTTTCGCCGTGGATGCGGGTGGCTCGCTCATTGCACCCAATCTTGCCGGCAAGGTTTGGTTAAACATCGGCGACTCCATCCTGTCAGGCGACGGGGCGAGCTATGCAAAGGACCAAGGCCGCCCGCCGGATGATGCTTGGGCAGCGTCAGAGGATGGCCGTGCGAGTTATTGCTATCTGCTTGTGAAACATTTTGGCTATCAGGAAGCGCGGCTTGCCTACGGCGGCTATAACTGGGGCGGTGGCATGGCGGGGATGCCCGCGCTGGACACGCTGATCGATCAGCGGACATCCACCGTGAGTCGCTTAGTGGACGGCAAACTGAGTCCATCGCCCGACGTGGTGTTAGTCAATCTGGGTGAAAATGGTGAACCCACAGAAGCGGCGGTGGTGAAGGGTCTCGTTAAACTGCGCAGCCGGGTCAGTCCGACCACCAAGATCTTGGTGATGGTCCCAGTGTCCGGTCGGGTGCGTGACGAAGTGAAGAGCGCATTTCAAAGTTATAAGAACTCCGCCAATGATGGGAATGCTGATCTCGTCGATGCAGGGCAAGTGGCGTTTGACACCTGCGACGGCCAGCACCCGACGGCGGCGGGTCATCTAGCGATCTATAACGCGGTGTTGCCAGTGATTGAGAACATTATGGGCGTGAAAAACTTCATGAAGCATGAGCCGGTGTTATTTATCCAAAAGGCTGGGAAACCTTTTGCCACTGGGAAGTTAATGTTTGTCCCGACTGAGAAACCCATCGTCATGGCACCCGATCAATTGACGATCTATCAAGAGGGGGCCGACTATCACTGGCAGTCTGGCTCAGATGTTCTTGAGTTGACTGCCGATTCGCGAATCCCCTTTAAAACCGCAGCCGAGCTGACGCCTCCTCTCGACAGTCCGAATCGTTTCAAGGGCGTCTTTTTCTCGGAAGGCCGCTTGATCCATGATTTGCAAATGCAGGTTAGCTACCCGCACGTTGGTGTCTGGCCGTTGAAAGTTGCGTCTCGAGGATTGACCCGTAGCATCAAAAAACTTTCGGCGGGGCAGCCGTTCAAACTCGTGGCTCTCGGTGATAGCATCACGGAAGGCTATAACGCATCCGGCTTCAAGCCGAGTGAAGCACCTCCCTATCAGCCACCCTATCCGGAGTTAGTTGCGCAGGCGCTGCAAGCACGCTTCGGCGCGAAGATTGCATTAACTAACCTCGGTCGTGCCGGAACCCAAGCAGGGTGGGGGATGACTAAAGTCGCCGAGGTCGCAAGCGAAACCCCCGATTTGGTGATTCTCGCGTTTGGTATGAATCACGACGAAGCGGCTCCGGTGTTTGAGGCGGCGATGCGGAAATTGCGGGATGCCATCCAAGCGGCGTGCCCCGCTGCGGACATTGTATTGGTCGCGCCCATGACTGGCAATCCACAGTGTTTTCCGGTGGAGCGCTTCGTGAGCTATCGCGATGCCTTGCGCAACCTAACAAATGACCACGTCGCGGTTGCGGATGTTACGTCGCCATGGCTGGAGCTGCTTCAGCGCAAGCCCTTCCACGACCTGAGCGGGAATAATGTGAATCATCCGAACGATTTCAGCCACCGCCTCTACGCTCAGGTCATTGGCGAACTATTTCCTCTCATCATTGAACCTCACTAACCCAAGAAATACGGATGAAACATCTCACTAACCGCGTCATGGCATGGCTTTTAGCGTTCTCGGCGATCCCCCTCGCTAACGCGGTCGCCGTCGATCTGACAAATCTCCGCTGCGAATATCGCGATAACCCGCTAGGCATCGACGCCGCCCAACCCCGGCTGAGTTGGGTGATGGTAGAGCCCGCAGTAAGAAGCCAGCGCCAGACTGCTTATCAAGTGCTAGTCGCAACTACGGCGGAACTCCTGAAGTTAGACCAAGGCGATCTCTGGGATAGCGACAAAGTGGTATCGGGCGAGAGTCTTCAGATCGAGTATGGTGGTAAACCGCTGCTATCGAAATCACGTTGTTGTTGGAAGGTTAGAGTATGGGACAAGGACGGGAAACCATCGGAGTGGAGTCGCCCGGCCACTTGGGAAATGGGATTGTTAGCTCCACAAGACTGGCAGGCCTTATGGTTAAATGATGGTAAAGCCAATCCCGTGAAGACCGAGGATTTTTACCTTGATGACCCAGCACCGTTGTTTCGTAAAGAATTCAACTTACCAAAAAAAGTGGCGCGGGCGCGCCTCTACATTTCGGGCCTCGGTTACTATCAGGCGAGTTTGAATGGCAGCGTCACTGGCGATCAAGTGCTGGATCCGGGCTGGACCGGATATTCCAAGCGTGTGCTCTACAGCACTCTGGATGTGACTGCCCAACTCCGCGAAGGTGATAACTGTCTCGGTATCACATTGGGCAATGGTTGGTACAATCCACTGCCACTCAAGTTCTGGGCTTATCTTAATTTGCGCGAACATCTAACCATCGGTCGCCCGCGCTTCATCGCTCGCCTGGAAGTTGAATTTATGGACGGCACCCACCAGGCGATTGTCAGTGACTCAAGCTGGAAAGTGGGTGAGGGGCCGATCCGTTTGAATAACATCTATCTCGGGGAAAAATACGATGCGCGGCTGGAAGTGCCCGGCTGGGACGGCGCGGGTTTCGTGGACTCATCATGGCGTCAGCCGGGCGTGGCCAACGAGCCGCTCGGAGTGCTGCAGGCGCAGGCGCAGCCACCCATTAGAGTCACCCGCACTCTCAAGCCGGTAAAGCTCACCGAACCTGCACCCGGAGTTTATCTATTCGACATGGGGCAGAATTTCTCCGGCTGGGTGAAACTGCAAGTAACCGCTCCGGCAGGAACTAACATCGTGATGCGCTATGGTGAACTGGTGAATAAAGATGGTTCGCTCAACCCACTGACGAGTGTGGCCGGGCAGATCAAAGGCACGCGCAAAACTCCGGCTGGCATTGAGGAAAGTGTCGGTGGCCCTGGCGCACCGGCCGTGGCCTGGCAGAGAGATACCTATATCGCGAAGGGCAGCGGAGTGGAATCCTACACCCCACGATTTACCTTCCATGCATTTCGTTATGTGGAAGTCACCGGATTGGTGACGAAGCCATCACTCGAGATGCTAACCGGACTGCGGCTTAACACCGATGTCGAGCGCACGGGTGCATTCTCTTGTTCCAGCGAGTCGTTCAACCGGATCCAAGAAATGTGTGATTGGACGTTTCTAAGTAACATTTTCAGCGTCCAGTCCGATTGTCCGCATCGCGAGCGCTTCGGTTATGGGGGCGACCTCGCCGTCACCAGTGAAGCCTTCATGATGAACTATGGGATGGCAGACTTCTATGCCAAGACGGTCCGCGACTGGGGCGATAGCGCTCGACCGGATGGCACGACGACCGACACCGCGCCCGCCATCGGAGTCGAGTATTGCGGCCTCGCCTGGGGGATGGCGCACCCACTGGTGCAGCGCCAGCTCTATCAATATTACGGCGAGCGGCGCTTGCTGGTGGAACAATATGAAACCTCCAAACGCTGGCTCGACCTGCAAATTGCCAAGAACCCGGAGTTCATCGTTGCCGATGGGTTGAGCGATCACGAAAGCTTAGTTCCCACCCCGGCCCCCGTTTTGGTTACTCCGTTGTTCGCTGCCAGTGCCAAGACCGTTAGTGAACTCGCCACGATCTTGGGGCATCCCGCAGAAGCTGAAAAGTATCGGCTGCTCGCCGCTAACATTCAGAAAGCCTATCTCGGGAAATTCCTTGATCCGGCCAGCGGCCAAGTGGGCCCTGGCTCGCAGGCCAGCCAAGCCTTCGCGCTTTATCTAAACTTAGTCCCGGCGGACCAACAGCAGGCGGTGCTGAAGTTTTTCCTGACCGAACTGCGTCGCGCACCCGAGCCCCATCTCACCACTGGCATCTTCGGCACCAAGTTCGTGCTCGAGGTGCTCTCCCGCGAGCATCAGAGCGATTTGGCCAGCGCGATTGTCAGCCAGAAATCGTCACCGGGTTGGGGTCAAATGTTAGAGCAAGGCGCCACCACCTTGTGGGAGCACTGGCAGGGCAGCGATAATACCTACTCGCAAAATCACCCGATGTTCGGCTCGGTTAGCCAATGGTTCTATCAATGGCTCGGCGGCATCCAGCCCGCAGCGGATGCCGTCGGGTTTGATCAAATCATCATCTGTCCACAGCTACCTGCCGGACTCGACTGGGTGCGCTGCCACCATGACTCCGTCCGCGGCCGGATCGTCAGTAACTGGCAGCGGGACGGCGAGCGCTTGACCATGGAAGTCACCATCCCCGGCAACACTCGTGCTACCATCCATGTCCCCACCAAGGACGCCGCCAGCGTGACGGAATCTGGCAAGTTAACGGCCGAGGCGGACGGGGTGAAATTCCTGCGGCTGGAAAATAACACCGCTGTTTATGAAGTGGGTTCCGGCACCTATCAGTTTCAGTCGAAGTTCAACTAATTCTTAGTTAGAATCAGTTCTCCGAGAAATATCCGCGGGTTTATGAGGATTTGCTTCGCCTGCCCTAGAGGATCCCCCTAGCAAGGGAATGTGCTAATTAATGCACATGAACCGACTGTCAGTGGGCTTGCTCTCTGTCGGTTAGGGAAAATCCTATATGAAACAAAATAACAAAAATAAATTGATATTGGGGTCATTGGCGCTGTTCGTCATGGCCGTTGCTCAGTCTCAGGCGGCGTCGATCACTGTGCCTAACGGCAGTTTCGAAACGCTCTACAAACCGGGACAAACCACCATCACAGCGGACATTGACCAAGGCTGGACGGTAGGCGTAGGAGCTGGCGTAGGGGTGGACGGTGGTGTAGCGACCTATTCTGACACCAGCACAGGCAGCGCGGTAGATGTCCCCGGATGGGTCCAGTCTTCGGGTGTGGGTTCGGTATCAAAGCAAGCCTCAACGACGCCATATGGGAGCTATTTCTTCATGGCCAACGGCATGGGTTGGGGGGATGCCAATGCTGGAAGCATCAAATCTGCTGCTGTTTTGGCAACGGTAGCGAGTGGTGAATCCTATACGCTTTCGGTGTTTGGCTATACTGGCTATGATGGCGCTACCCCTCTTCTCCCTTTAAACCCTGTAGTCCTCGAATTGTTGGCCTGGGACGGGACAACGGAATCAGTAATTGCCTCTGCTTCCGCTGCATTTCCAAGTTTTGTGCAGGGTACGTGGCAATCTTACTCGAAGACATATGACGAAGCCTCCCTTGCCGCTTACGTTGGTCAAGGTCTGAAGATTCGCGTGGGCTGGGCACCGGGATCTCCCGGTGAGCAGTCCCAGTTGGACAACGTCACGCTTAGCTCCGTTCCTGAACCCACTTCGTTAAGCCTGCTGGCTCTCGGAGCTTTGGGGCTGGTTCGTCGCAAAAGACGCTGAGTCTAAAGGATGTTGGGTGAAGCACTCACCATAGATATAATTCCCCCGTGAATGGTCGCTGTTGAGGTGGCCATCCACGGGGTTAAATATCTGTTGAGTCGGTGAAATCATCAGTTGCTGTTTTCATTTGATTCTACTGAACCCCAACCCAATCGAGACTCTCTGAGAACTGGGGCGAAATACCACTCAGTTTTCAACAAATTTGAAATTGCAGCAGCGGTCACCCCACTCGTTGTATTACCCTAGAACCTTGGCGGCAGAGTATCATCCATTCTTCAGCCGCCCTTATTGCAATTTATTTATATCACTCCACTTGAGACACCCCAGATCAATCATTCACAAAACCTCCAATATGAAACCTATAACCCAAAGGATGGAATCACCATCCACCATCAACTCCCCAGCGCTTCGTCCATTGCGGGCGCTTGGCGCGGCGGCTTTACTCGGCACGCTTTTTGGCGCGTCATCCCTTCATGCCGCCGATGCTTTGATCGGTCGCTGGATCTCCGGCTCCGCCAACCTGACAGACTCCTCCGGCTTCACGGCCCCCGGTACGCACAACGGCGTGGCGGTGGGTGCCAGTGCCGGTTCGCTGGCATGGAGTGTGGACGTGCCCACCGGCTTTCCTCCTGGAAACTCCTTGGATTTGTCTGCCAATAACGTCGCGGTGCAAATCGATAACACCGCCACCACCGATGCGGCTTATCAGACGACTTTCGACAACGGCATCTCGACCAAATTCACCGGCACCTTCTGGTTTAAGGGAGCTGCGCCGGGCAACTTAGGAGGCACTTGGTTCAGCAAGAGCGGTCTTACCCCGTATGGCTGGCAATCTCGTGCGCTCAATAATCCAACGAACGTGGATTTCACCATGCGAAGTAACGCAGGGGAATCCGTTGCGTCCAGCCAGACTTCCATTCCGACCGCTTACACAGACGGAGCGTGGCACCATGTGGCTCTTGTCTTCGATGGCACAGCCTCGTTTCGTAAGCTTTACGTGGATGGTGTGGAGAAAAAAGCCGTCACAGGTACTCCTTACTCTGTAAATTTCGCCCCACTAAGCCATTTGCTGATCGGTGGCAACCAAGCCAATAGCGTTGGTTCCGCGATCGGCAACTTCTTCCCCGGAAAAATGTATGACGTGCGGATGTATAACTACGCACTATCCGCTAGCCAAGTGACTGATGTGTTCAATCCGCCCGCCTTGCCCTCGAGTAAGGAAATCACATTGTTCACCTTCCCAGGAATCGGTAATGCAACGATCCTTGGAACTAACATTTCCATGACGGTGCCATTCAGCACCAATGTGGCGGCCCTCGCTCCTACCTTCGTGCATACCGGCGCGTCCAGCGCACCGGTCTCTGGCAGCACTCAAAACTTCACCACACCTCAGACCTATACCATCACGGCTGGGAATGCGACGACCGCTAACTACACGGTGACGGTGACCAAAGCGCCGATCAGCACGGCCAGTGATATATTGAGTGTCACTTTGGGAGCTTATAGTTCCTCGATTGTTGGCACACAAGTCACGGTGTATGTGCCGCAGGGCACGCCGGTGACGGCACTTAGTCCGACCTTCACGCTTTCTCCCTTCGCCACCATTTCCCCGGCTTCGGGAAGCACGCATGACTTCACCAGTCCGGTGAACTACACCATCACCGCCGAGAATGGCGTCGCGACCAAGACTTATTCCGTGACGGTGGCCCAGACGAATTTCTGGATCAGTAACATCACGGATGAAACATGGGCAACCGCCGCCGATTGGGATCCCGCCGTGTTGCCGACTTCCGCAGGCACGACCGTCCTTGGTTTCAATACGGCCGGCACTTACACCAGCTCCCATAACTTGGGCGATGATTTCCAAGTGAACCAGCTCGTCTTCAGCGCGCCGGTCCTCAAGCTCGATGGCAACAGCCTGCTCTTCGCGGGCACGGCTCCAGCAATCGTCCAAAATGGCAGCGCGGCAGTGCTCATTACCAACGCTCTTGATCTCGGCACCGGCACGAGCGTCGGCGGCTCAGGCTCCGGCGCAGTCACCCTCAGTGGTGTGATCGCTAACGGCTCACTAACCAAACTGAGTTCCGGCAACCTGACGCTCAGTGGAGCAAACAGCTACACCGGCGGCACCACCATCAGCAATGGTATGCTCACGGTGGCTGCCCAGACAGCATTGGGCAGCGGTCCGGTGACTCTCGCTGGCGGCACCTTCATCCAGCAAGTGAACTTCGAAGGCTTCGGCGTAGGCGGAATCCTGGCCAATAACTTCACCCTCAGCGGTGGACTGGTGAATTTGGCTTTCAGCTTCAGTGGTACCAAAGATATGACATGGGGCGGCGTCGTTTCCGGTGCTGGTGGCCTCCACCTCTCCGGTACTCAACGGGGCCTAGCCTTGGCGGGCGACAATACGTTCAGTGGCGGTATCATCGTGGACGCTGCTACGTTTGGCCTCGGGATTGCGGTGAGTCATGTGAATGCTCTTGGTACCGGTCCACTGAGCCTCGGCGCGGGCGCACTCGCCACGTTGAATTACGTCGGCGATCACAACCTGCCATCATTGACCCTCAATGGAGTGGTGCAACCCAACGGCACTTACGGCTCCACCGCATCCGGTGCCAGCACGATTGATAATGCCCATTTCACTGGCAACGGCACGGTGACCGTCGGCCTGCACCAACAGGCGAAAATTCTGACTTTCGTCTTCTCGGGCTTGCCCGCGACCACGATTGACCCGCTCAACCACACCGTCAGCGTGACCGTCCCAAGCGGCACGGATGTGACGAGCCTCGCTCCGACCTTCACGGTGACTTCTGGAGCCACCAGCACCCCTGCATCCGGTGTCGCCCGTGACTTCAGCACGCCCAAGACCTACTCCGTCACCTCCGAGGATTTGGCTACCACCCAAGTCTATACCGTGACAGTCATCATCACTGCGGCGGGTCCGGTGGCGACCATCACGGGCATCACGGGTCCAGTTGCCGGTCCGGGCGTCGGGGAGTTCACCGTCACCATCACCGGTAGCACGGTGGCGGCGGGTAACCTCGGTGTGGAGAAGTCAACGGACCTCATCACTTGGGGGCCAGTCCAGACCAGCGCGGTCCCCGGCGGGGTCTTCAGTATCGCCGTCACCACCGTGGGAGCGGAGCCTAAAGCCTTCTTCCGCCTGATCGGCCAATAGTCCTCTATCTAGCAATTAGGCAATCCATTCATCAGGCCAAGGGAGTGCTCATCAAGCACCCTCTTGGCCTGAGTCTTCTTGTAGCTGGAGCGAGACGCCAGTTGTGTTCGGCATCGCATCTGCTTCATTTTCGAAACGCTTTGTGACAAAAACGTCACTTGTACTTTTCGGTCTGTAGCGGC
>JAYVEJ010000626.1:0-3424 GCA_043748885.1 Luteolibacter sp.
GACGCCGAAGTGGGTGGTGAGGTTGTGCCAGTTCCCAGTGGTGGCATACTGGGTGCTGCCGTTGAACTCCATGGAAAGCGTGCTGTTGGCATTCGCCACATCGGCGGAATACAGCGGTGCGCCGGTGACGGTGAGGTTTTCGCTCGCGGTGGTGTCGGTGGAGGAGGAACCAGCAGCACTGCCGGGAGCCGCCCCGGCATCTGCCTCGCCAAGGCGGAAGTGACGGACAGTGGTGATTTCCGCATGGGCGGATACGGTGAGCGCGAAAATCAGCGCCGGGAGGAGGATGCGTTTCAATGGAGGATGGGTGGGTGGGTGGGCGTTGCCAGCGACTTCGCTTACCAAACGGCTCAGTTGGGTGCCAGATCAAAACCGTTGGGTCGCACAATTCCAGCGTTCGCAGAACCGCACTTACAAAATACTTGTTGCGCGGTGCGGGGAGCTGGCTTCTGTTGTGGGGCAAAAATGAAGAAGGTAGATCCATCTTTGTTGGGGATTCGCTCGGGTGGAGCGGTGCATTGGATGCAGTCGGTGGGCGCATTGGGTGCAGGTGCAAGGCTCACTGCATGCAGTCGGTGGGGGCACTGGGTGCAGGTGGGGAATGCACTGGATGCAGTCGGTGGGGGCATTGGATGCAAGTGGGTGGTGCATTGGATACAGTCGGCGGGGGCATTGGGTGCAAGTGGGGGGCACACTGGATGCAGGTGGGGGGTGCATTGCACCAAGGAAACAAAACTTTGGCCGCAGGGAATTACCTCCTTCGGGCGAGCGATGAGAAAAACTACAACAACAGAAAAAACCAAATCAGATGAATGAACTCAGCGTAGGATTCAGCCAATTCACCAGTCCGGCCGTTTTTACCAAGGCCTCGCACATTCACACCGCACTCACCACGGCGCCGGGAATCGGGTATTTCCCGTTGACCAGCCCGACGATGGCGGCCTTCAAGCTCGACATCGACCTACTCGGCGGATCGATCAACACAGAAACCTCGCCCTCGGTGGCGGCCTCCCGCGAGGCAAACCGCCTCAAAGTGGTGAACCTCATGCAAAAGCTCGCGGCCGGGCTGGAACTGCTGGCAGATGGAAATCTGGTGCAGCTCACCGCCAGCGGCTTCGACCTGAAAGCCAAACCCACCCGCAGCACCACGCCCCTGCCGCCGCCGGAGAATCTCCGCGCGACCACGACTGGCACCATGGGCGAGGCGCTGTGCAAGTGCAAGGCCGTCCCACTGGCAGACAGTTACGAATGCGCCTCCACGCAAGCCCCCATCAACGGCCCTTGGACCAGCATCCCACCGGTGTCCAACTCGCAAAACATCCTGTTCACCGGGCTGGAGCGCGGGAAGGACTACTACTTCCGCATCCGCGCCATCGGCGCGAACGGCCCCAGCGGCTGGAGCGACGTGGCGACGATGATGGTGGTGTGAAAGCCCCCTGTAGCGGCGGTCAGCGGCCGCCGCTACACGATCGGGAGGGTAAATCCCCTGCCCCGCGTTTTGCACACTTGCCACGCGCCGGGACGCCCGCCATTTTCCGGCGCATGTCACGCAGCCACCGCATCACCATCCTCGCCGGCGACGGCATCGGCCCCGAAGTCATGGCGGAATCTCTCCGCCTCCTTGACGCCGTCGAAGCCAAGTTCGGCTTCACCGTGGCCCGCAGCGAGCACCTTGTCGGCGGCGCGGCCATCGATGCCACCGGCCACCCACTGCCGCCGGAAACCGTCGCCGCCAGCGAGGCGGCAGACGCGATTCTCTTCGGCTCCGTGGGCGGACCAAAGTGGGAAAACCTGCCTCCCGACCTCCAGCCCGAGCGCGGAGCACTTCTCCCACTGCGCAAACATTTCGGCCTTTTTGCGAACCTTCGCCCCGGTGTCTGCCTGCCTGCCCTGACCCACGCTTCACCCGTCAAACAAGAACTCATCGCCGACGGCTTCGACGTTCTCTGCGTCCGCGAGCTAACCGGCGGCATCTATTTCGGCACACCGAAAGGGCGCGAAGAGCGCAATGGCGAACCGGTCGCCTTCGACACCATGGTTTACATGAAGAGCGAAATTCAGCGGATCGCCCGCGTCGCCTTCACCGCCGCCATGGGCCGGAAAAAGCAACTGCTCTCGGTGGATAAGGCGAACGTCCTCGCCACCTCCGTCCTCTGGCGCGAGACCGTCATTGAAATTTCCAAGGAGTTTCCCGAAGTCCAACTCAGCCACCTGTATGTGGACAACGCCGCCATGCAGCTCATCAAACGCCCCGGTTCGTTCGATGTGCTAGTCACGGAGAACCTCTTCGGCGACATTCTATCCGATGAAATGGCGATGATCTCCGGCTCGCTCGGGATGTTGCCATCCGCCTCGTTAGGCAAGCAACGCGAGGACGGCCTCTACTTCGGTCTCTACGAACCCTCCGGCGGCTCCGCTCCCGACATCGCCGGCCAGGGCATCGCCAACCCGATCGCTCAAATCCTTTCGCTCGCCATGCTGCTGCGTTTCTCCCTCGGGGAAATCGAGGCCGCCGACGCCATCGAAGCCGCCGTCGCCAAGACCATCGCCGACGGTTTCCGCACCGGCGACATCGCCACCCGCCAACCCGGCGAAATCAAAGTCGGCACCACCGGCATGGGCGATGCCGTGCTGGCGCGGTTGTGATAGAAAGCGTCGCTAACCGCTCACTATATCATTCACAGCGCTCTCGATCAGCCCAGATTCACCGGGCCGACGCTGCCGCCTAGGACAAACTCGGCCGGGAAGTTATGGGTCACCCGGTCCACGCGCCCCTTGCGCACGGCTGCCACCCAGCGCGCGACGTGGCGGACCACCAGTGCCTCGTCCCAACGGATATGGGCGATGCCGGGGTAGCACCATGCCATCGACTCATCTTCATCGGCTGAAACGAGCGATACCTGACTCGGCACCAAAATCCCCCGGCGGGCGAGAAACTCGGCAGCGGCGATGTATAACCCAACCTCGTCGAGAATCAGCGCAGTGGGCGGTGTGTTGCGGAACAGACTTTCTAACAACACAGAAAAGCCCTTAGGAGATTCCTGCCAGTCCGGCAGATTGTAGGCACCCGCAATGACACCGTGAGCAGCCAATTCCGCTAAAAAGGCACGCTCCACGCTGCCCGCTGTGGGGTACCTGCGGCCGTGGCGAGCGATTAACACAATGCGTCGGTGTCCCAGCTCGATGAGCTTGCGCGTAATATCGCGATAAGCCGGAACCTTGTCCGGTCCGGTGCGTGCGAGCGACAACCCACCGGCGCGGCCAAAGAGCGCGATGCAAGGCAACGGCTGCGCCGCAAACCATTCTAACACATCACGCGAACCCGCCTCCACCAACCAGGCGGCGGCGGGAGTTTCTGCAATATGATTGCTGATGCGCCCGCTATCATGCTGAAGATCGACTTGAGATTGTCGGGCGAAAAACA
>JAYVEJ010000627.1:0-8914 GCA_043748885.1 Luteolibacter sp.
GAGCCGTTAGTTCCTAGCACGATGCCGATGCGCAGGCGCACCACGCGCACGCCGAGTGACTCGGCATCGCGGGCGGCGTCCTCCCAGTCGATGCATAGATCCGCCAAATAACCACGGCCGGGGCGGGCGGTGTCGGTCAGAATTTCATCGCCGCGGTCGCCATAGATGCCGACGGCGGAGGCGTTGATGAGCACCTTGGGGCGTTGGCCTTCCGGGACTTTCGCGATGGCCTCGACCACCCGAGTGGTTAGACTCACGCGGCTTTCGTGAAAGCGGCGGCGCGTTTCGTCGTTCCACCGCTGGGCGATGGGTTCGCCGGCAAGGTTGATCACCGCGTGGTGGCCCGCGAAGTCGAGGGTCGCGGGAGTCTGCCACTGATCGACGGCTGGCAGCGGTCCCTTCCCCGCGCGGCTGACGCCGGTGGTGGCCATGCCGATTTCCGCAAGCAGGGCGGGCAAGCCGCGACCGACGAACCCGGTGACTCCCACGATGGCGGTGCGCTTCGTTTGATCCATGGCGGAGGGTGCGGTGGGATGCGGGCGGGTGGAAGCGTTTTCCGGGCAGCCAGCGGCAGGCTTTCGCCCTTTACTTCACCGGCTCGGGGTTCTCTTATCACGGCGATGCTTAAACTAGGTGCATGGATCATTTCCCCGTTGCTGCTGTGTCTGCCGCTCGCTGCCCAAGAGGCTCAAGTGCTGCCGGAACCCGCTGCCGTTTCGCCGCCGGTGGATACCATCACGCCGGTGCCGCCGCCGGAAATCCCGCTCGGCTCGCAAGCGGCGGAGGCCATGGCGATGCCTAACAACCTAAAAATCGACAACTACGGCGGCGGCAGTATCTCAGGCAGCAAGGACTCTGGGGTGCGCTACGCCGGGCCGGGGATCAAGGTCACGGGCGACAACGGGATGGAAATTTTTGCGGACAGCGCGTTCTGGGACATCAAGGCGGAAACGGTGACGCTGGAGGGCCACGTCAGCGTCTATCAGGGAAACATCTTGCAACGCGGCGAGCGGGCGGTGTTTTACTATCAGAAGAAATTTCTCGATACCAGCGGGCTGCGGGCGTCGCTCGATCCGATCCTGCTAGAGGCCGGGAAATTCACCGTCGAGGACCGCGGCGGGCAGAAAGTCTATGTCGGGGAAAACGCCGGGATCACCACCGACGACGAGGAAGTGCCGAACTTCTGGGTGCGTGCGAAAAAGACCACGATCTATCCGGGTGAGAAGATTGTTTTTAACGACCTGCGCCTCTACGCCGGAGACATTCCGGTGTTCTGGTTGCCCTACTTGAGCCAGCCGCTCAACGCGGACTTGGGCTATCATTTTGTCCCCGGATCGCGCTCGAGCTGGGGTCCATATGCGCTCAACACCTACGGCATCATGCTCGGCGGTAAGTATGACGAGGTCACGGGCGAAAAGGACGACGCTTGGCTGCTGTCGCGCTGGCATCTCGATGTGCGCACGCGCCGTGGAGTCGGCACGGGTGTTGATTTCGTCGATACCCGGGTGGACAACAAGGACGAGATCAGCGGGCTGAGCCTGTATTTTCTAAAGGACATCAACCCTGAAATCAGCCGCTCGGGGGTACCGCGCGGCTTCGTCAGCGATGATCGCTATCAGGTCGAACTCAAGCACCGGCTGAAACTCGATTTCCGCGATGAGGCGGAATGGCGGCTCGACTCGAACCTCTCCCTGCTGAGCGACCGATACTATCTTGAAGACTTCGACACCCGACTCTATCGGACCGATCCGGCGCCGGACAACACCCTGGGAATCTATCGGAAAGATGAGAGTTCGTTGCTATCGCTCTACGCCAGATTCCGGATCAATGATTTCTATCGAACGGACACTCGCTTGCCGGAAGTCGCCTTCGACCAAGCGCGGGCACCGCTGTTTGGCCTGCCGATTTTGCATGAAGGCAGCACGGCATTCGGGATCATCGGCGAGCAAGCGGCCGATCCCATGCGCGACAGCATCGTCAACCCGCTGCTGCAACTCACCGCCGGAGATTCCGCCGCCCAGCCCCTGCTCAATCAGCTCAGTGGCTTCGACCGGCAGCTTGCCGCACGGATTCTCGCGCTGCCGCTCAATGACCCGCGGCGAGAGGCCATTCGCGTCCAGTTGCTCGATTCCAGCTACTCCCGTTTTAATACCTATCAGGAAATCTCGCTGCCACTGACTTTGGCCGGATTTTTCAATTTCACGCCCGAGGCCGGGCTGGGCTACACCCACTACGGTGCGGTGGATGGGCCGATCACTAGCTCTAACCGCACCACCCTTTACACTGGCGCGGAAGCCTCCGTAAAATTTTCCAAAGATTTCAGCGGCTACCGGAATCGTGCGCTTGGCCTTGATGGGCTGAAACATATTCTCCAGCCGTACGCCCACTGGTCGGTCGTTTCCACCAACGACTTCGAGCAAGACGGCCCGCTGGTGGATCGGCTCACCCCGACCACCCGCCCTCGGCCGCTCGACCCGGCGCGCTTCACCGCCGTGGACGAGCTGCAAAGCTGGAATGTGCTGCGCCTCGGCACCCGCAACCACCTTCTAACACAGCGCGATAATCAGAGCTTCGAGTGGCTCTATCTAGACACCTACATCGACGCCTTTATCCAAGATCCCGAGGGCCAGCGGAACTACTCGAACCTCTACAACGACGTCCGCTGGCAGCCGCTGCCGTGGCTGGGACTGGATCTGGAAACCCAGTTTCCTGTGGCGAGCGGCGGCTCAGGCTTCAATGAGTTCGCCAGCATCCTGCGCTTCATGCCGACGGATCGCTTCGAGTTTTCGTTAGGCTATCGGACGCTCAACGGCCACCCGGTGCTGGTCGATTCTAACCGGTTCGACATCCAAACGTACTCCCGCATCAACGAGAACTGGGGCTTCGGCTCGCGGCACACCGTGGAACTCGACGACAACACCCTCGAACTCGAGCAATACACCGTTTTCCGCGATCTGGGAAATTGGGTCGCCGGCATGGGTCTCACCCACCGGGATAACCGCTTGGCGAAAGAGTATGGAGTCGTTTTCAGCCTCACCTTGAAGGATTTCCCATCGGTCTCCTTGCCATTAGAAATGGGTGGGCAATAGTCACGCCCACATGACCCTTTCCCCGGACAAACTCCTCGCTGCCTTGGGCTGGCGCTACGCCACCAAACGCTTCGACCCCTCCCGCAAAATCCCCGCGCTGACGTGGAATGCGATCGAGGAGTCGCTCATTCTAACGCCATCCTCGTTCGGTCTCCAGCCGTGGAAATTCATCGTCATCCAAGATCCCGGCATCCGGGCGCTGCTCTCCCCGGAGTCGTGGAAACAACCGCAAGTGACCGAGGCGTCCCATTACCTCGTTCTAACGGCTAGGGCCGATCTGGACGCCACCGACATCGACGCCTGGATGGCGCGGATGTCTGAGGTGCAGGGCAACCATTTGGAAACCACCGCGCCGCTGCGCGGGATGATCCAAGGCTTCGCCCAAGCCATGAGTCACGAAGCCCGCCACGCCTGGAACGTCCGCCAGACTTACATCGCCCTTGGCCAACTGCTGGCCTCCGCCGCGTTGTTAGGAATCGACGCCTGCCCGATGGAAGGCATCAGCCCTGCGGGCTACGATCAAGTGCTCGGCCTCGAAGGCAGCGGCTACGCCACCGTCGTCGCCTGCGCCCTCGGCTACCGCGCGGCGGACGACAAGTATGCCGCCATCCCCAAAGCCCGCTTCGACCGCTCACGGATGATCAGCCACATTTAAAATTCCTACTTATAGGTCATCCCCCCGCCCATCCAAGCCAGAATTTCATGGAATATCCCGCCACCGCCGCCACCGCCGAGAGCCTTTCTAACGGACTCACCCTGATCCTCGATCCCGATCCCACCGCGCCGGTGGTGAGCGTGCAAATCTGGGTCGCCAGTGGCAGCATGCATGAGGACGCGCACCTCGGCGCGGGGATTTCCCACTTCCTCGAGCACATGGTTTTCAAGGGCACCCGCGACTACGATGCGAACACTCTGGCCAGCACCGTGCAAGCCGCTGGTGGCCATTGGAATGCCTACACCAGCTTCGACCGCACGGTCTATTACATCGACGGCCCGGCCGCATCCTTACCCGTGTTTCTAAAGACTCTAACGGGCTTGGTGTTCTATCCGACTCTGCCGGAATCCGAGTTTGAAAAAGAGAAGGACGTGATCCGCCGGGAAATCGACATGGGCCTGGACGATCCCGACAACGCTGCTTCACGGCTGCTGTTCTCCACCGTTTTCACGCTCGATCCGCGCCGCCATCCGGTCATCGGCCATCGCCATTTGTTCGATGCTATCCGCCATCAGGATCTAACCCGCTATCACCGCGACCGCTACACGCCGGACCGTTGCTTCGCGGTGATTTCTGGCGATTTCAATCCAGACGAAGCGCGGGAAATTCTCACGGAACTCACCGCCGATTGCCTCCCTCGCGGTGGCCGTGAGCCGTTGGTGTTAGTCGATCCGCCACAGCTCGGGCCGCGGCGTGGGCGGGAGACTTTCGCTGTGCCCACCAGCCGGATTTCGCTCGCTTGGAAAATTCCGGCGCTCGATCACCCGGACGCGCCCGCGTTCGATGTGTTAGCCGGCATTCTCGGCCGTGGTCGCGCTTCCCGCCTCCACCGCAGCTTGCGCGAGGAGCAAGAACTGGCGCTGGAAATTTCCGCATTCTCGTGGACTGGTCCGGGCCGCGAAGGGCTTCTAGCAGCGTCTGCCGATGCCGAGCCCGCCAAGCGCGATGCTTTGATCGAGGCGATCCTGCTAGAGGTAGCCGCCGTCGCTAACAGCGAACTGGATGATGACCTGGCCAAGGCCAAGCGCCAGATCGCCGCCAGCCAATTCCGTGGGCTAACAACCGCCTCGGGCCGCGCCGCCGACCTCGCGTCGAACTGGCACGAAGCGCGTGATCTCGATTTCACCCGCCGCTACCTTGCCGCTATTCAGGCCGTCACCGTGGCCGACATCCGCCGCGTGGCCACCACTCTCACCGACGAGCGGCTGACTCTAACTATCCTTGATCCGCTCGACGCGCCGGCACCCGCCCGCACCGCCAAGGTCGTGCGCGTGCGCGAGGAAATCCAAGTCCACACCCTGTCTAACGGCCTAACCCTCGCCCTCATTCCGGACCACCGGGTGCCGCTCGTCCACCTCCAAGCCGCCGTCCGCGGCGGACTGCCTTCGGAAACGCCAGCCACGAATGGCCTGAGCCAACTGCTCGCCTCCACCCTTTCCAAAGGCACTTTCACCCGCAGTGCTCAGGAAATCGCCGTCACCTTGGAATCGCTCGGCGCGTCTATCAGCGCGGCCACCGGCAACAACGCGATCCTCATCCAGGCTTCCGGACTCGCGCCGGACCTCGCCACCATCGCCGATGTTTTCGCCGAAGTGATCGTCGCGCCGTCGCTCCCTAGCGACGCGATCGGTCGCGAAAAAGCCAGTCAGCTCGCCAGTCTTGAGGAGGCGCTGCAAGACCCACTGCACACGGGATTCCGCGCCCTCCGCCACGCCGTTTTCAGTGGCGACGGCTACGGTCTCGATGCCCTTGGCTCGGTCGCTAGCCTCACCAGCCTCGAGCGTCCCACGCTGGAAGCTCACCACGCCAACCATTTCAACACCTCTAACATCACGCTCGCCATCGCTGGGGATTTCGATCCCGCAGCGACCCTCAAGCTGCTCCGCGAGAAATTCGCCGCCCTTCCCCAAGGTCACCCATGGACCGCACCGGCCAGTCTGCTGGCCGCTGGCAGCGATCTAACAAGCCACCTGCCGAAGAAGCAAGCCGTGCTCACCATCGGCTTTCCCGGCACCACCGTCAGCGGCGCGGACCGTCATGCTTTGGCGATGATCCAAGAGTATTCCTCGGACATGGCCGGGCCGTTGTTCGCCCGCATCCGTGAGGAACTCGGCCTCGCCTATCAGGTCGGAGCCACTCAATTTCTCGGCTACGACGCTGGCTTGTTTACCTTTTACCTCGCCACCTCGCCCGAGCAAGCCGCTCTCGCCCACCGCGAGTTGTTAGCCGAGATTGCAAAAATCTCCACTCACGGCATCCCGGATGGAGCCTTCGAGCGCGTCCGCTCCACCGTCCTCAGCGGCCTCGCCATCCAGCAGCAATCGCCAGCGTCCATCGCCCGCCACGTCGCCCTCGATCTCCTCTTCGGCCACCCTGCGGACCAGCACCGCCGCCTCGCCGCTGCCTATGGTGCTCTAACCGCAGCGGACGTCAGAGAGGTGGCCGCCCGGATTTTTTCGGTGAGGCCCACCATCGTCCGCGTCCTGCCGGAATAAGGGGAAGGGACTAACGACTCATGAACGATTCCTCTTGAGCCTTGGAATTGCACAAGCAGGATTCATTTTGGTTTCACGGGGAACCCTATCCGCTGGCACGCCGCCTGCTTTCTTTTGGATATGGCAAATACAGGATTTTTACTCGACATGGATGGAGTCATCTACCGCGGCTCCCGCTTGATTCCCGGTGCAAGCGACTTCATCAACCGCTTGCGGAACCAAGGCATTCCGTTCCGGTTTCTCACGAACAATTCACAACGGGCGCGGCGCGATGTCGTCATGAAACTCCACCGGCTCGGGATCAAGGCGACCGAGGAGGAAGTCTTCACCTGCGCGATGGCGACAGCCCGTTTTATGGCCGCTCAAAAACCGGGTGGAACGGCCTACGTCATCGGCGAGCACGGCTTGGCTGCGGCGCTCCATCGCAACGGCTACTCGGTGGTGGATGACGATGCTGACTTCGTCGTCGTCGGGGAAGGCAGAACTCTAACATTCGAAATGATCGAGCGTGGCGTGAGATTGGTGTCCAAAGGCGCACGCTTGATCGCGACCAATCTCGACCCGAACTGCCCCACCGACCAAGGCATTCGTCCAGGTTGTGGCGCGATCGTGGCGATGATCGAAAAAGCGACGGGCGTGCAGGCCTTCTCCGTAGGGAAGCCCAGTCCGGTGATGATGCGCGCGGCTCGCAAGGAAATGGGCTTGCGCACGGACGAGATGATCATGGTCGGCGATACGATGGAGACCGACATTCTGGGAGCGGTGCAGATGGGGTATCGTAGCGTGTTGGTGCTCAGTGGCGGAACCCGAAAACAGGATCTGCAAAGATTCGCCTATCAGCCGGACCTGGTGGTGGATCACATTGGAATGATTCCCGACGAGTTTATCTTCGAGGCACTCGAGTCAGCAGCTCCGGCAATCGCCGCATTGACTTCATGAAATTGCGGGGACTCTAACCGCCCGGGAGAAATCTCGTGGAAAGCCCATTTCCGGCGACGATTCCGGCAAGCCGCTCTGGGTGGCGACCGTGGGCGATGTGAGTCTCGATGCTGGCATCGACCGCGAATTTTATGGCGAGGAGTTTCGAGGCCATGCCGCCCATCGAGAAGCGGCCCTTGTCCTCGCGGACGTGGCGGAAGACAGTGTCGATGTCGGTCACTTCCGGGATGAGCACGTTGGTTTGTGGATCTAGCAGGCCATCCACGCTGGTGAGTAGGATGATGCGTTTGGCCCCGGCGAGTTTCGCCACGCGGACGGAGAGCATGTCGTTGTCACCGAATTTCAACTCCTCGACGGCGACCGAGTCGTTCTCATTGATGATCGGCAAAATGCGCGGCTCTATCAGCAGGCGGCGGAAGGTGTCGCTGACGTAACCGGCGCGCTCGGGCGTGCCGAGGTCGCCGGCAGTTAGAAGCACCTGCGCGATGGTGATGTCGAAATTTTCAAACAAGCCGCTGTAAGTTTGCATCAGCCGCGCCTGGCCGATCGCGGCGCAGGCTTGGCGGGTGGCGGTATCCTTGGGATACTCCGTTAGACCCAGCGCGGACACGCCCGAGCCGACGGCACCAGAGGAAACAAATAGACACCGATGCCCGGCGTCCATCAGCCCGGCGATGGCCGCGACGAGGTGGACCAGCGCGGCCTTGTCGAGCGTGCCATCGGCTGATTTTGTGAGGACACCGGTGCCGGCCTTGATGAGAGTGAGTTCGGGAATCATGGGAAATTTCGCCCTGCGGCGCACTCGCCATAAGTGGAATTGTCCCACCGTGCCACTCCAAATCGGCTGCCCTCAGGCAAACTCCGCGCGATCGTAGAGGTCTGCTAGAGCAAGTGCGCTGCAACATCATGGATTTCATGAACCCGGTCGCCTTGGTGCGCTTCTGAAGGGCAGAGGTGAAATCGATGGCCGCCTGATAGGCGAGGTCGGAGGGATGATTGGTTCCCAAGCCCAAACCGTTGAAATGGATTCCCGGATTGGCTCCGTCGGAAGCATCAGACAATGGATGCACGTCCACCGCGATGCGTTCCAGCAGGCCAGCTTCTTCCAGCGTCTGACGACGACGCAGGACGGTGTGGCGGAGGATCGGGTTGTGCTGTTGGAAAAAGCCAAGGGCGAGGGTTAGGACCACCGATTGCTGGGCGAGGAAGTCCAGTGAGCCGAGACCTTTGTCGGAGAAAAACGAATGATCCAGGATTCCAAGCTACAAGCGCAGGCCGGCGACCAATGGCTCCTCATCACCCGGCGGAAGCGGATTGCGCAGCCACTCCTAGGCATCACGCGCCTCGGCGGGCTTCCCGTCCCCCTTCACCACCGGCAGGACTCGCTGCCAATCCTGCCAGAGGCTCAGATTTTCCCGGCCCAGCACAAAAGTCCGCGCCCGAGTTGAGGGGCCGCATGAGACCCCACAGCTCACGCACCACGGGTCTTAATCGTGTGGCCGTGCGGGTCGATCCAGACCTTTTTGTTCGATGACCAAACGGCACTGGGAATGCCAAGGCGGCTTTCATTTCGACCTGCCATTGGAATGTAAGTGTCGAAGGACACAGGATGAGCACGGATCCATCATCCAGCAGGGCGGAAAGCATCGCGCTCGCGGCGAGTGACAGCGTCTTGC
>JAYVEJ010000628.1:0-3412 GCA_043748885.1 Luteolibacter sp.
GACGCGCCCACCAAGATGCCCGGCCGGTTCTCAGCATCGTCCCGCAGCGTTGCGAACGGCGTCCCCTGATAGAACCGGTAGGAATTGAACCAGCCTTGCGGGAAAAACTGCGCCGAGTCGTTGTTGAAAGAGATATGGCTGGGAGCCAGCAACTCGTTTAGATGGTTGCGGCCATTCTTGATGAACGTGTGGTCTCCCAGAACCCACAGCTTGCCGCCCTTGGAAACGAAATCCCAGACCCGCCGCCGGACCTCGTCCCCCGGATCGAAATCGACATTGGTGAAAACCAGGGTTTTTCCCGGATCGAGAGTTTCGGGAATATCCTTCACCACCTCCGCCTTGCAGCCGAACAGCCGCGCGTATTCCGGCAGCATTCCGAACATCCCGCCGGCCGCCTCGCCGTAGCGCGTGTAGTCGGGCTTGGTGAAACTCACCACCCCACGCTCCACGAAGATCAGATCGCCCTTGGCGGGGCGACGCCAAGCCGTCGGCGGAACCACCGCCATCACGGTCACCGCCGCCACCACCGCCATCCCGATCTGCCGCTTTCCGAACGAAAATTTTGCCACGACACGAGCCGCATCGGCCTCGGTTTCCTTGACTGCCTTGCCAAAATGGAAGGCCCAATAGACGCCGAGCTGGAGCACGAACAGCCCCCCGGGAAACACCAGCACCCCCAAGCCCAGCAAGCGTTTCCACAGCTCCGGGAAACCAAAGAGATCCCGGAACTTGAGCGTCCACGCGAAATCGGCAGCGAAGTTCACCCGGTCGATCAAGACCGCTGATGCGAGCGCATTGAGCAGCAAAGCGACCAGCACGAAACTCCCGGTGCGCAAGAACGCGACCTTCGAGCCGTCCCAACTGAAAACCGACAACACCAGAAACAGCAGCAAGCCGCCGAGGTTCTGATAGGTGGGCCCAAGGTGAAACGGCTGGCCGGCGATCCACTGCGAGGCTTGGTTTCCCGCAGCCATCATGGCCTCAAGCACGGGATGGCCCAGCGGCGAAACGAACAGGAAAAGATGCAAGAAGGCGTAAGCCAGCACTCCCGTCTGGAGCGCCCGCGGCACCGCTGCCATGACTGTCCAAATCGTTAGATGAACCAGCAGAAACAACATCGTTTCCGCGACGACCGGCATCTCAAACGAGGACCGCAACACCATCACCAAGCCCAGCCCCAGCGCCAACCAGCCCGCTTGCTTCGACGGTTTCAGGCAAAGCGGCAGTGCCAACAGCCCGTATAAC
Organism: Luteolibacter sp.; assembly: GCA_043748885.1. Classification (GTDB taxonomy): domain Bacteria; phylum Verrucomicrobiota; class Verrucomicrobiia; order Verrucomicrobiales; family Akkermansiaceae; genus Luteolibacter. Next base: position 1,246 of record JAYVEJ010000628.1, read on the forward strand.
AAGAACAAGCGCAATGCCGGCGGCAAGTACCCGACCAAGTCGAAAATCAATCCAAGCGGCAGCAAGTAGAGGAGAACGGACATCGTGGGTGCAATTGCCTATGGTCGAACTTTCAGAGATTCGGAATTCCCGGCTCGAAAAGCAAGCAAAAGGTCCGGCGGTGGCACGGTGCAATGTGTCCCGGCTGTCGCAGCCGGATTCACCGCGCCCTTGCTCCTCTGGCCGGGACTGCCGGAACACCATTGGCAAGAAGGCCCCGCCTGTTTCCTGACGGGGCTTACCTCTCCCCGCCCGCCCGTCGAGCCTCCCGGCACTTCATGAGTTCCCCCAAAAGCATCCTCGCCACCTACCGCGCCCAATCCCAGACCGAACGCGAAAAAGGCTGCGACTTCGAGGAACTCATCCGCACCTATTTCCGCAACGAACTCCGCTTCGCCGATCTGAACTTAAGCGATGCTTCGTCCGGTCTTCAGCACCCAATAAACTCAGTTCAATCAACCGCTGTTATTAGTGCTATTACTTGATGACAGGAGCGAGAGCTTCACCAGTCGCACGGCCTAAGAGCGGAGGGACGGCATTTCCGATTTGCTCTACCACCTGAGACCGGTTCCCTGCAAACTGGAAATCATCGTCAAAGGATTGGAGTCTCGTCTCTTCACGAGGCGCTGTCACATTTTGGATGGATGCAGCGGTTTGACGCAGGATGAACAAAATTGACGGTGATTGTAACACTGGTCATATCACCATCGAGACGACTATAGCAGGACGAAAAACCGCTGGAAATCAAATGCTTGGGGATAGAGCTTATGTTTTTACCCGAGTGACGAATGATCTCTAGTAGGCCGTAAACTTTAGATTGTCGAAAGCAAAAGCCTTATGCCGATCAATATATGTTGGTCAAAAATCAGCAATCCTACCAACAGGGATCGCAATTTCTAGAATAAATTGGCAAAAATAAATTATTTTTTAAATTATACTTTTCTACGGGTACGTACAATCAGCCAGGTGCCTGCTAAATTACACCGCATTAAACTCTCTGAAGACGAACGCAAAGAACTCATGGTGATTTGCGATCAAAAACACGGCAAAGCCAATCGTATCAAGCGTGCAATCGCCTTACTTCTAGCTGACGAAGGTTCCTTCGGTCCCGCACAGAAGGATGCGCAAATTTGCCTAAGCAGTGGCGGCAGTCCGCGGACCATCGAACGCTTACGTGAGCGCTGCTGCGAAGTCGGCCCACTTGGCACACTCTCACCTAAGCCCCGCGAAATTAAAATCACCGGCGAAGTCGAAGCCCGCATCACTCAACTCGCCTGCTCGGAGCCTTCCGCCGGTCACGCCCGCTGGACTCTGCGCCTACTTGCTAGCCGTCTGGTAGAGATCGAAGTCATTGAAAGCATTTTCCATCAATCGGTGGGGACGGTTTTAAAAAAAGTGAACTCAAGCCATGGCGGCAGGAATGCTGGTGTATCCCGCCCAAGCAGAACGCCGCCTTCGTAGCGGCGATGAAAGATGTGTTAGCGGTCTATGCAACGCCGCCGCAGGGAGATGTTCCTTTGGTTTGCCTCGACGAGTTCGCCAAGCAACTCTTATCCGAAACCCGCGAACCCGCTGCCGCGAGCCCCGGCCATTTGGCACGGGAAGACTACGAATACGTGCGCGAAGGCAGCGTGAGTGGTTTTAGGATCGCCCTGCCGCATCTGGGAAAACGAGATGTGTTTGTGGGATCGGACGGACGACGCACCGCGCTAGATTTCGCGGCCCGTCTTGATCATATAGCTAACAAATTGCTGCCAGAAGCGGCGAAAATCATTTTAGTGATGGATAACCTCAACACTCACAAAGAGGCCTCACCGTATGAAGCGTTTCCGCCAGAAAAAGCCCGCGCCCTCTGCGAACGTTTCGAGATCCACTATACACCCAAACATCGAAGTTGGCTCAACATGGCCGAGATCGAAATCGGCTTGCTAGCCCGGACCTGCTTGAGCCGCAGAATCGGTTCGACTCAAGAATTCAAAAAAGAAGTCACCGCCTACCTCGAATGGAAAAACCCACACTCGAAACCGATCAATTGGCAATTCACCAATGAAAAAGCCAGGGGCAAACTCAAGTCACTCTATCCAACAATCTGAGATTTACGGGCGACTAGTATCATATGATGCCAGCC
>JAYVEJ010000629.1:0-3398 GCA_043748885.1 Luteolibacter sp.
CCCGCGCGTTTCGTCGCCGCGCGTTGGGCATCGTGGAAATAGGCCGGCACCGTGATCACCGCCTGGGTGATCGTCACGCCCATCCGCCACTCGGCGATGCGCTTCATTTCCCGCAAAATCTCCGCACTAATCTCCTCCGGCGATTTCCCTAACACGCGCGGCAGCCCGTCATTTCCGGCAGTGACAGGCACCGGGAAATTTTCCCCCACCTCACTCATCCGCCGCCCCATCAGCCGCTTGATGCTCGTCACCACCCGCTCCGGTTCCAGCGTCCGCCGCCGCAACGCTTTTGCCCCCACTTCCACCGTCCCATCCCTCCCGATCCACACCGCGCTCGGCGTGATCCGGCGGCCGTCCTCATTGGCTAACAGGATCGGAAACCCCGAATCCACCACGCCCACGGCAGAATTTGTCGTCCCCAAATCAATCCCCAGAATCATGTCGCTCATCGCCGCCGACCTTCGTGGTCCGGGCCAGCCTAGTCAACGCCGGGACAGCCCCAATGCGGGATGCCGCTTTTCCTGTTTCACGACGGTAATGCGGATGCATTCGGCCCCTGTGATCCGGAAAAAGATCACGGAGGAGAAACGCTTCATCAGGGATCTCCGGACGTCGTTCCTCACCGCCATCCACCGTGTCAGCATCGCGGCAATGGCCAGGATCTGCTTCTCGAACTCGTTGACAAATCCTCTGCCGAATCCGCCGGATTGGCCGTCATCACAGTTGCGAATCTCCTCAAGTTCTGTCGCGATCGCGGGATGATAATCGATCTTCATTTCCTGAGCCGCCTCATCAGCTCGCCGTGGGAAAGTGGCAAAACCACGCCGGACTCAAGCTCCTCGTCGCGGGCCAGAGCAAGGGTAACGGCCTCTTCGTCGCTCCGGTCGGCTGTCAGCACCTAAGGGTATCCGATGCTCATGCGAGAACCCACTCGCAATGCCCGAATACCCGGATGCGACATCTGGTTCTAGCAGCACGGGATTTGCCCTTGCGCGGGTTCAGATGCAGGGCGAGGAGCCACCACCATGTTGCCTTCGATTTTATTTCACCCGTTCGCCACCTTCGTGGGCGGCTTGCTTGTGGCGGTGCTAGGGGTCTTCCTGCTGCTCAACTCCAATGCCGCGCCTAACCGCTCAGCCGCCGCTGTGGCGGAATACCACAGCCGCATGGAAAATGTCACTCCCAGCGGCTTGGAAATCGGCAGCCCTGGTGAACAAGCCGCCCTCGAGCGTTTTAAAAAATTTCTCCAAAGCATCGGCGACGTGACATTCGTCCGCGACCAGACGCTCAAAGTGTATGCAGCGGACGCCTACCTCGACGACACGTTAGTCGTTCATCACGGCGCGGCTGAGATTGAGGCTTACTTCGTCAAGACCAGCGAGACGATGAAGAGCTACCAAGTCACCATCGACGATGTTGCGAGAGCGGGTGATAATTACTATATCCGCTGGACGATGATCTTCTCCGCGCCCGCCTTGAGTGGCGGTGAGCCGGTGCATTCTATCGGGATCAGTCAAATCCGTTTCAACCGCGAGGGCCGGGTAGAATTTCACCAAGATTTCTGGGACTCTGGGAAAAACTTTTATGGCCATCTGCCGGTGGTTGGCGGGGCAATCGGGTTTGTCCGCAAGCGTTTAGAAGGTAACTGAGGCACATCATCCATGATCACCAAGTCACCTAACACTAAAGGGTCAGAACAGGGCGCATGGGGCGTTTTCCTGCTGACACTTTGTCGCTGGCTGGACTCAGACTATCGCCGCGAAGATTTGCCTGATCCAGCGGACCTCCCAGAAGAAGTGAATTGGCAAAGGACATTGCCATTCATCTTCCTGCACCTCGGTTGCTTAGCAGTATTGTGGGTGGGTGTTAGTTGGATGTCAGTCGCAGCGGCGGTGTTTCTTTACCTCATCCGGATGTTCGCCATCACCGGCTTCTACCATCGCTATTTTTCCCATAAGACCTTCAAAACCTCGCGGACAGTCCAGTTCATGTTTGCGTTACTAGGGAATAGTTCCATGCAGCGCGGCCCGCTCTGGTGGGCCGCCACCCACCGCCACCATCACAAGCATTCCGACCACGAGGGCGACATCCACTCGCCGGTCATCAGTGGCTTCGCATGGTCCCACATCGGCTGGCTGACCTCCATGAAGAATTTTCCCACTGCCTACAAGGCTATCCCGGATCTCAGTAAATTCCCTGAGTTGGTTTTCTTAAATCGCTACGATCAGACCGTGCCCTTTGCCTATGGCTTGATCATGCTAGGAATCGGTTGGCTGCTGGAAACTCTATTTCCCTCATCGGGAGTCACCATCGGCCAATTCTTTATCTGGACATTCTTTATCAGCACCACGGTCTTGCTGCACGGCACTCTCTTCATTAACTCACTCGCCCATGTCTGGGGCCGCCGCCGCTACCAGACAGACGATGATAGTCGCAACAGTTGGCTGCTGACGTTCATCACCCTCGGCGAGGGTTGGCATAACAATCACCACCGCTACCCTCATTCCGTGAGACAGGGATTCCGGTGGTGGGAACTAGATCTAACATATTACGGCCTCAAGCTACTCTCATGGACCGGGCTGATCTGGGATCTGCGCCCGGTGCCAAAGGCAGTGCTCGAGGAAGGGACTTCGCAAGCACGCAGCGCATGAGCCGAGAACGCATCGCCATCGTCGGAACGGGCATCGCTGGCATGGCCTCCGCTTGGTTTCTCTGCCGCGAGCACGACGTCACCTTGTTTGAAAAAGACAACCGCGTGGGCGGGCATTCCCACACCGTGATGGTGCCTGAGGGGCAGGCCGAGATCCCGGTGGATACCGGATTTATGGTTTACAACGAGATAACCTATCCACTGCTCACGCGCCTCTTCCGCGAGCTCAATGTTATCACGAAACCGACTTCCATGTCCTTCAGTGTGCAGCATGTGAGCGACTGTCTAGAGTTCAACGGTGGCAGCTTCAATCTACTATTTGGCCAACGCCGGAATCTCCTCAACCCCCGCTACTGGCGGATGCTCGCCCAGATCAATCGCTTCAACCGGGAAACTGTCGCAGAACTCGCCAATCCCAGCTACGGTGAGCTATCACTGCGCGAATATGTAAGTGCCCGAGGTTATGGCAATGACTTTCTAACTTGGTATCTCTCGCCGATGGCGGCGGCAGTGTGGTCCAGCCCGCCAAAGCGGATCGAGGAGTTTCCGGCGCGGACACTCATGCGCTTTTGGCACAACCATGGCTTCCTCGGATTAGACACTCAACATCCGTGGCGGACCGTCGTCGGCGGATCGCGAAGTTATGTGGAAAAGCTCATCAAACCATTCGCAAATCGCATCCACCGTGGTGCGGCGGTGAAATCAGTGAGTGGCTGTGAGTTAATCCTCGAAGATGGAAACTCCTTCA
>JAYVEJ010000630.1:0-3396 GCA_043748885.1 Luteolibacter sp.
GGGACGGGTTCGCGGCGGCCGGTGTTAGGGTTCCAGTAAATCGAATGGGAACCGCCCTCGCGTTTGAGCGGGCAAGCGTTGGCTTCAAGGTGGCGGATCAGTTCCTTGCGCTTCATGCAAGGACGAGGGGAATCAGTTTTTCCCCACTGCCCAAGCTAGCGCGGGCGTCCTCGCGACGGTCCTCTATCAGCAGCAAAATCGACTCACGGAGCGATTCCAGTGCTTCCTCTTCAATGAGTCCTTGGCCGTTGCCCTCGGGAAACTCGGGGGAGAATGCAACGAACCATTCCCCATCGCGCAGCACGCGGGCGGTGAATGTAGCGGGTGTTTTCATGCGCTCAATGTGCATCTAGCGGCAGCTTGCTGCAAGGTTGGATTCGGGGCAGGTCTTGCGGTGGGAGGTCATGGCTTGATTTCCGGTGGATGGTTTATAGAGACACGAGGATGAACAAACCGGATGAGAGTGATATTCATTTCGCCCTGGGTCCTGCTGGGATATCCACGGGCTTTGGAAAGCAGTTATCGGAGCAGGAAAAGCGCGAGAATACGAATCGTGATATCGACACAGCGGAGCGGGAAATCGCATTGATCCTTCAGGGAATCGGCAAGTGGCCGGAATTCACTGTGGATGACCGCATGGAAGGATTGTTCTCAGTGTGGGGATTTTTTCTAGACCTCAATGGTCCAGAGGCGACTAGCGGCTCCCGCGAGGAACGGCTCGAATATTTAGATCAACGGTTGAAGAGCTATCGGGAAGAGGTGAATGAAACCGCCGGTCTCCCTGCGGTAAGTCCTCCAAGAATGCAGCTTGGCGTGTGCTCGTGGTGGTTTTTGTTGGCTGCTGTCTGGTGCATCGTCCTAGCATTGGCCGATTTCAGGGAGGAGTGGATTTACGATCTTTCCAAGTGGGCCCTTTGTGGCCTCTGCGTTTACGGAGGATTCCAATCTTGGAAAGCAGGGGAGAGACGGCGGCTGGTGCCTCTCGGAATTCTGGCAGTTATTTTTAATCCTTTCGCGCCGATCCGCTTCGGGGATGCTTGGAAGGTTGTGGACGGATTGGCGAGTGCGGCGTTTCTCGGGGCCTTCCTGTGGGATGCAGATTGGATCGAGAAGGCGTGGAAGAATCGGAAAATGATTGGAGTCTATGCGTTCATGGGGGCGTTGGCATGCTTCACTGTGTCTATTTTCGCAGGCACCTATCTCGACTTGAAAAACGGCGGACCTGAGAGGCGCGAGGCCGAGCGGAAGGCACTGAAAGAGAAGGCTGACGCAGTGGAGCATGAAAAGCTGATGAAATCCGTTTTGGGTGATGATTATGAGGAGAAAATCAGCCGCAAAGTTTACGCGGATTGGGAGGCTGAACATCCAATATCGAGAATACCGATTGTGCCTCAATCAGAGCCGACGTTCTACGATCCTTCGAAGATTGGGCATTCTCCCGATACATACGGGAAGGATGCGAGTTGGTATCCTGGGAAGAACTAATGCCGCGGCTGCGTTTTGAGGGAGTCAAACCACCTTCAGGTGTTTCTTGGCCACTGGTGTCGGCTGCGCGGCGAGCGTGGCCTTGCGGGCGGCGAGGTCCGGACACTGCGGAAGAACGCGCTGCCATCTTCTTGGGTGTGGGTGTTGAGCTAGTGCCGATTCCCTCGCTGTCTCCCGCCTGCAATGCGGCGTCTCCGATGCTCCGGTGAAGGGCGACGTGGTAGCCCGGAAGCCGAGGGATACCCGCAATATCGATTGGGACGTGTATATCGAGCCGATTGCGTTTACAACGTGAGTGGAATCTGCCAGTCTGAGCCATGCCGATCCCCGACCAAAACTTGGAAAAAAGGCCGTCTGAAAAAGCGGACCAGCCGGTGAACTTTCAAGAGAGTTCGGCGAGTTTGAGAGAGCTTTACGAGACGAATTCCTATCACCCGGTGGTGAAGGAAGCGGAACCACCGGAGGAAGACTAGGGCTGCGGGATTCAATTACCCGCTCCCTCAAATCAAATGCGATGCTTCGAGGCCGAGTGCCTCGGAGGTCTTCCTAACGTGACCGGTGTTGAACTTGCGCTCGCCCCGGAGAAGCCGGGAGGCGGTGGAGCGGTCGATGCCGATGAGTTTGCCCCACTCGGTGGCGGTCATGCTGATGTTTTCGAGATGAGCGGCGAGGAATTCATGCGGCGGTAGGAAGGGCGGCGCTTCGTAGTTCGCGGCCTCGTAAGCCTCCGAAAGTGCAGAGAGGGTTTCGAGGTAGTCCGCTTGATCGGCGGTCAGTGAGTGGCCGACCATGAGGTCGATGATTTTGGTAACGGCTTCGAGTTCGATCTCGTCATGCAACGCTCGCGGCAAGTGCAAGCGGCAGAGGGCTTCGTAAGTTTTTGGAAACTTGGCGAAGCTGAGAAAGTTTGGATGGGTGGCGTTCATCGGCTTAGAGGTCGTTTTTCCAGCGGTATTTGCCGTAGTCCGCGTGGGTGTTTGTCCTTCAAATCTGTTGTCGAATTAGCAACATGAAAAGTCGCTTTCAAAGGCCGGGGTCGATGCCTCGAGTTTAGCAAACCCCGCCGGATGGAATCGCAGAAGCAGCGCGCTTCAAACAGCCGCAGTACAAAATCACGCGATCCCGTGTCGCAGGTTGCGTGGTCGCCTTTGACAGTTAAGATCCGGCCACGGCAGCACTCTATCAGCCCGCTCCCCACATTCCCAAGCATGATCGGCCTCGCTCTCAAAATGCTTTTCAGAGACGCCTGCCGTTCTTCCTCAAGAATCCACGGCTCGCAATGATGGCGCGGAGCTGGGAAAAAATGAACGCGCGGAAACAAGCGCAACACCGCAAGGCAGCCGATGAATTTCTAGCCGGACTCGGTTAGTTCCTACGACTTCGGCTTGGGCAAACCTTTGGTGAGGTCTCCCAGATCGCAGCCAAGTGCTACGGCTAAATCACACCGCAGCCAAAAGCTGACATTGCGCTCGCCACGCTCGATGCACCCCATGTAGGAACGATCAATTCCCGTGCGATGGGCGAATTTCTCCTGTGAAAATCCCAACAATTTCCTCCTTTCCCTCACACGCTGTCCGAGTTCCTTGAGATCGCCGTCCCGTTTTTCCATGCCGCAAAATTCTCATAAGCGGTCATTCATTTTCCACGGATCATGAAACCACGGACAATGTATCCCTTTTATTTTCTTGCCCATAACATCTCGCCTGTTACCCAGTGGGGCTTATGAAGTGCCTCGTGATTGGTGAAACTGTTATACTAGCGGCCGCCCTCCTACTCAGTGCGGAAACTCCTGCTCAGGAATCCGCCCGCACCCACATCCCGGATTCACTGGAAGTCCGCTCCTTCACTCTACCCGTGCCACCCGTTGAGAAAACAGTCCCCGCCATGCGCGTGGACTCCGCCGTCACCGTC
>JAYVEJ010000631.1:0-3394 GCA_043748885.1 Luteolibacter sp.
CGCAATGCACGATGACCAGCTTCGCCGCCGGTCTGCCTGATAGATGGTGCAGCGAGTGCGCCACCACTTCCTTGCCGGTGCCGGACTCACCCTCGATCAGAACCGTTGCCCGCGTCGGCGCGACTTGCTGGACCAGCTCGGACACCCGCCCGATGACGGCGGATTTGCCGATCAGCTTGTCCAGCTTGTGGCTCTTCTTGACCTGCTGGACGAGCTGTTGGTTTTCGGTTTCTAGGTTGCGGCTGCGGAGCGCGCGCTTGAGCTGCATTTCCACCTCGTCGAGGTTGAGCGGCTTGGTCACGAAATGCCATGCCCCGCGGCGCATCGCTTCCACCGCCGTGTCCACCGAGCCGTAAGCCGTCATCATGATCGCCACCGGTGGCTCGGGCAGCGCCAGCGCCGCATCTAGCAGGTCCATCCCAGAATCGCCGCCCAGCCGCAGATCGGTGAGCAGCAGCTTGATCGGCTCGGTTTTTAAAATCGCCAGCGCCTCGGTCTTGCCCGCCGCCGTGTAAACGTCGAACTCATCCTCCAACGCGCTGCGGAGTCCCTCGCGGGTGGCGCGTTCGTCCTCGACAATCAATAAGGTGGGTAGCATGGGCGGATGATTATTTCAAAGATCGATCACCGGCTCCGGCGGTCCTAACAACCTAACCGGTCGGTCGGCGTGCGGCAGGTGGATGAGCACCCGCGTCCCGTGGTTCTCCTCGCTCTCGATGGCGATCTCGCCGCCATGCTCGCGGATGATCCGCCGCACGATCAGCAACCCCAGCCCGGAGCCGGACGATTTCGTCGTGCGATACGGCTCGAACAAAGCCCCCATGTGCTCCGGGGAAATGCCAGTGCCGTTGTCCTCAATGGAGATAATGTACTCAAACTCCGTGAAGCGCGTGCGGATGGTCACTCGGCCTTCTAACGAGCAAATCGACTGATAGGCATTGCGGATCAAGTTATAGAAAACCTGTTGGAACTGCCCCGGATCGACCATCGCCGGCGGCAGCGAAGCGGCTAAATCAAGCTCGACGGCGATTTTTCGCGACGCGAGTTCCGGCTCTAACAATCGCAACGTTTCCTGCAACAACCCATGCAAATCCTGCCGCTCGCGGACCGGCGTGGTCGGCCGCACGGCGTGCAGAAACTGCTTGAGGATCATGTCCAGCCGCTGGATCTCCTGGCGGGCGGTCGCTAGGTTTTCCTCCAGCGGCTTGCGATCCCCCGCAGGCAGCTTGCGCAGCTTGCGGCCGAGAAGTTGGAGGTGGATATCCAGCGAGTTGAGTGGATTGCCAATCTCATGCGCGACTCCTGCGGCCAGCAGCGTGAGCGCGTTGAGCCGCTCGCTTTCCAGCGTTTCCTCCGCCTCGGCGCGGGTGCTCGTGAGATCGCGGACGAGCATCACATAGCCGAGCGAGTCCTTGGAATTTTCCGCACCATTGATCGGTGCGAGATAGAAGTTTAAGTAACGCTTCTCTGGATAGAAAACCTCCAGATCGCGACTGATCGTGCGTCCGGGTTTCCCCAGGGTCGGCCAATCCAGCCCGCGGATCTGGGTGGAAATGTGCTCGCCAGGCGACCGCTCCGGGTCGAGCCCAAAGAACTGACAAGCCGCCGGATTGATGATCCCGATCACCCCCTGAGCGTCTAAAATGATCACTCCCTCATGCAGCGCGCCGAAGACTTTTTCTAAAAACCCCTTCTCGCGGATCAAGCGAGTCACGATCTGTTGCACATCGCCCGGCCCCACCCGATCCAGCCGCGCCACCAATTTTTCCAAGAAGCCAGATTTCACAGTTCAAAGATTGCCGGGTGGAGGTTTTCAGTGTTCAGGGAAGACATGGAAGCGCTGCTATTGGTTTTCTCCACCTTTCCCGACAGGGCGTCGGCGCGACAGATTGGCACGCTGCTGGTCGAAAGGCAACTGGCAGCTTGCGTCAATCTCGTGCCCGCCATCGAGTCCATCTACCGCTGGCAAGGAAAGCTCGAAACCGCTGCCGAAACCCTCGCCATCTTCAAAACCACCGCCGCCACCTACCCGGCTTTCGAAAAGCTCCTCGCAGATTTACACCCCTACGAAGTCCCAGAAATCATCGCCCTGCACCCCACCCAAGTCCCCGCCCCCTACCGCGCTTGGGTCTGCTCTGCGGTCGAGCCATTCATCTCACCTTCCGCCCATCCAGCGACAGCCCGTTCAACCGCCAATCATGGGCCTTAGTTAGAATCGGGCGTTGGATCGTCTCGACAAAATGCCCCGGCCAGATCGACCCGTCGGCGGCTTTCCAGTGGTCGGAAAACGTGACTTCGACATCCGCCCCGCGAGTGGACTCCAGACCGTTGAGCGAAAATTGGAACCGCCGCATCAGCCCGCTGTCCTTGCCGATCCAAGCAATGAATTGATCCTCCGCCGAAGAACCGATTCCGGGACTCAGTTTGCCGGCCACCAGCTCGCAGCGTTCACCGCTGAGCGGTTTTTCCTCAAGCAACGTTAGATCGCTAGCCCGCCCGACCAGCCACGACGGGCCGAAGAGAAACACCGTGTAAGCATCCGCCACCAGCGCGGCGGCGGCGCTGACCTCGCTGTCCTTGGAGCCCGTCCCATTCACCAACACTTCAGTTTTAGAGCCTTGCCGGACAACCTGCTTGGTCCCTTGCGGCCCCGAGTGACGCTGGAGCACGCGCCCAGCTCGCGGCTGATAGGTTTCGACCGAGCCTTTGCGGAATCCTGGGTCGGTCAGCACTGGCTGCAAGCGGGTGGCTAGATTGCTCCACTCTCCCGCGTAAGCGACCTTCACCTCGCGGTAGTTTCGCCAAGGATTCCCGCTCGTCGCGGCCGATCGTTTGAGCACTGCCACCGCATCGGCGCTGGTTCCCTTACCCGCCGACCCACCCGGCACCGGCAAGCTGGAACACGAAGCCAGAAGCGAAAGACCGAGGCCGAGGAGACAGGTTGGTAAATACATTGCCGAGATTAGTTCCGCAGTTTTCCGGGTCAAGGGGTCGTCATGATAAAGATCCATCGCGCTGTCATGTCACCCATCGCGGAATCGCCACCACGCCTAGGTCGTGGTGCCTATCAGCCACAGCTTGAAACATCTTAAGAATCGTCTGCTCTCTGAATCTCAAGGAACGGCGATCTCCGAATCGCCAGGCCCATGGAAGGCCAATGAAAGGCGGATTCCTCAACTCATTGGCGGCACATGGGCGTGGCGGATCGGAGTCCGCCACTCCTTGAGTCTCCCCCGTGATATCAGGTTTGGCATGTCGCACCCAAAGAGGAGATCCAGCGTAGCCTGATAGACACACCCGCCACCTAGAAAATCCTTGTTAAATCAAGGAATGCTGAGCAATCCTTCGGGCAGGATTATTCTTGATATCTCGTCCCGAGATCTTGCGAATAAAA
>JAYVEJ010000632.1:0-3383 GCA_043748885.1 Luteolibacter sp.
GAGGACTTTTAGTCGAGGAGGTAGATGACTTGAGTGATCTTGGTGGAAAGGCCCGAGCCAGTTTTCTTGCGCAGGACAAGATTCATGAAGGTCGGCTTGCCAGCGGTCTTGTTGAGAACGGCTTGGCTGAAGTTCGAAACCATGGTGAGGGTTTTCACGCTGTAAACATTTGAGCTATCCGAGCCGGAGTGGAAGGGAATCGAAAAGTTAGCAGCGATGAGTTGCCCTTGTCCGCCGATTTTAAAAGTCACTGTTTCGCCTTTTTTGAAATCCGGAAAGCCCGCCGGAACCTTCTTAAGTATTCCACTGCCTGTAATCCCGGCGACGCTTGCGATGGGATTATCAGACAGGGTGAGTTTGAATTTAGCGCCCGGTGCGAATCCGCCGTAAGTCTTGCTAGCAGGGTCGGCAGCTTGGGCTTGGGCAAACGGGAGAAGTGCGGCGCCGCACACGATCAATTGAAGTAATAGTTTTTTCATGGGGGTGGTTTAAGTGCGGGGGCTTGCTAGCAATCGGGCCGTGCGCCGACAAGTGGAAATTGTTCTGCTAGCGGTCACGGCACCCGGAAAATTTTCTGGTTAGACGGATCTCTAACGAGTTTCCCGGACGCAAAGCCAGCCACGTCGATGACGTTAAAAGGCTCGTAGGGACTTAGGACTTGGTCCGGGTTCGCGGTGCGGGTGGCCGTGGGATAGCCGCCGGTGGCAGTGGGCGGCGGCGGTGGTGGCGTGGTTGGAGCGGGCGGCGGCGAGACGTCGAAGGGCGCGCCGAAAGGATCCACTGGCACGGGGGCAAGTGGCGACCGGGGTAGGAACCGAGGTGGCGGCACTTCGGGCGGGATACAGGAGGCCAATCCGGCAATCCATGCGGCGGCGAGTGGGAGAACGAGTTTGGACATGATAATTCGGCGGCAGCTTAGGCGACTCAGGAGGGACGCGCAATCAGATGCTTGGAAAGAATCGCCAGCTTGCGGGCCTTCGTGATCCGGTAGCGTTGCTCAAAAACCTGGAAGCGGTCGGTGCGCATTTTCCCGAGCAGGAGGTGATAGATTTCCCCCATGATCCGCGCTGGCACCAGCGCGACGCGGTCGATGGCGGGCAGCGCGGCCTCGGCTTCACGGAAAAAATCCTCCGCCCGCGCGGCCTCGAAGTCCATCAGCGCCAAGAAGCGCTCGTCCCGCACTCGCCCGATGAGATCCTGCTCGGTGTAATGGAAGCGGCCCAGATCCGCCAACGGCAGATAGATCCGCAGACCGTTCGATAGATCCTCCTCGATGTCGCGCAGGATATTGGTCAACTGCAAGGCCTGACCCAGCGCCACCGCGTAGCGCTCCGAGGCGGGATCGGTGCAGCCGAAGATGCGGATCGACACCAGCCCCACCGCGCAGGCGACTTTCCAAATGTAGTCTGATAGATTGTCCCACGTTTGGAACCGTTGCGGCTGCAAATCCATCCGGCAGCCGTCGATGATGGCGACCAGCAACTCATAGGGGATCTGCTGGCGGTCGCGCAGGGAAATCACTTCCCGCTGGAATTCATCCGGGGCCTCGAAGCCGGTGATGAGGCCATTTTCCCACGCGTCCAGCGATCTAACACGCTCATCTGCGGCCACGCTAGGATCGTCAGCCAGATCGTCCATCGTCCGGCAGAAGGCGTAGAAAACCACCATGTCTTGCCGCCGCGCACGGGGCAGGATAGTCAGGGCGAAGGCCAGATTCGACTTCGCCTTGCGGGTGATTTCTGAGGCGACTGACACGATATCAATGGATAAAGCCCCAGTGCCCGGTGGTGATCGGCCACAATGAAAAGAGCGCGGGACCGACGAGGTTGAACTCCTTCACCGGACCCCAGTAGCGCGAGTCCAGTGAGTTGCCGGTGTTGTCGCCCAGCGCCGCGTATTCCCTCATGCCGGGCGCAGCCTTGGCGGCAAGTGATAGAGTCGCGCCCTCCTTGGCAATGAACTGCGGCAGCTTTTTCCCGTTGTGAGGGGCTTCGCCAGGGCTGGCATAGCCATAGCCGTTCGGGTTGATGTGATAGGGCCCCTTGCCTTGGACCACGCGCTGGATGCCGGGTTCCTGGGCGATTTTCCCATCGATGAGAAGATTCGGCGACTTCACGGAAAGCGTGTCGCCCGGCACTCCACACAGGCGCTTGATGTAGTGCGAGCCGGCTCCCTGCTCGCCGCTGCGTTTCTGGATGCCTTCGATGTCGATGGTGTTGAACACAAAAACCTCGCCGCGCACGGGCTTGCGGAAGTGATAGGAAAATTTATCCACCAGCACGAGGTCGCCGGAGTCGATTGTGCCTTCACAAATCACCATGCCTTTTGGGATCAGCCCATTGTTTCTCACGGCGTAGTTGATGGCGTTTGCGAGTCCGATCTCGGACGACGGATTGGTCGGAGCCGGAAGTTGGAGCGGAGGCGAGTCCGAAAAGCGAATCTCCGAGCGGCTGAAGAAATGCAGATATTGAGTGTCTTGGATGTCCAACCCGCCCTTGCGCGTAACGGCCACGTGGCGGTCCTTGTCATTCACCACATACACGTAAGTCCGGCCGCGCATGGCTTTCTCCCACATCCGCACGGGAAAACTCGGCCACTGGTCGCGCTTCAGCGAGGTGCCGATGATGCCATTGAGCGTCGGCTGCATCGACCCCGTCGGAATCCGGAACGGCTGCAAATAATAAGCCCGCAGGCCGAGCGCGATCACGATGGCGACAAACATGACCTCCACGTTTTCCTCCAGCCAGCCGAGCGGCTTTTCGTGCGGCAGCGAGTTTTCACAAACCGCGCGGATCTGTTTCGACGCCTCGTTCACCCTCGCCAGATCCTTGGACTGGATCGCCGCTAACAAGTCAGCGCGGCGGGAATCGATCTCGGCCACGCGCTCCGGCTTGAGCAAATCGCGTTTGTAATCGACAAATTTCTTGGCCCCTTTCACTAGGTGCAGTGCTTCCTTTTTCCACTTCGGCGTGAACATGGCCGGAGTCTCACGGGGTATCCGGCGGACTGCAAGCGCGGAGAGTTTGGTAGGAGCGAGGGCGATTCGGACCTCATTCTGCGGGCCGACGGCTTGACACCGTAACGCCATACGTTATTAAAAACTCCTGACACGATGATCCGTTCCTTCGCCTGCCAGCAGACCGAGAGCTTCTTCCACGAACGGAAATCCCGCTCCTTTCCGCCCGGCATCCAACGCGTCGCGCTGCGGAAATTGGCTCAAATTCAAGCCGTCACCGAACTCAAACACCTCGCCATCCCACCCGGTAACCGTCTGGAAGTTCTCAAAGGAAACCGCAAAGGCCAGCACTCCATTCGAATCAACGACCCATGGCGCGTCTGCTTCTGCTGGCAAGAGGACGGTCCGCACCAAGTCGAAATTGTCG
>JAYVEJ010000633.1:0-3382 GCA_043748885.1 Luteolibacter sp.
GCAGCTCGTGAAAAACATCGCCACGATCTGTGGCCGACCGCGCAGCACGCCGAGCTTCACCTCGCGGCCGACGTCGGACGTCCACTTCGATTCGAGTTGATAGAGCGACTGGTCCGTCAGCGGCGCGGTGGCCTCGATCTCGCGACAGCACGGGGGTTTTTCCTCACCGTGCGCGAGGCAGGCGGCGAGCAGGGTCAGGGTGATTGCTAACGGTTTCATGGATCTTTGGCGTAACGGAATCCAAGGTTGTGGACGGTGTAGGCGGCTTTGAGGCTGGAGCGAAAACCGAAGCGCATGAAGGCCGGGTAGTTCGAGGGGTCCTTCGCGCCGAGCGAACCCGCGCCGCAAAAGAGCTGGCGTTCCAAGCCGGTGTCGCCGCGTGCGTCGCCAGTGACGATGGCGGAGTTGAAATCGCTGGTCCACTCCCACACCAGTCCGTGCAGGTCGTGGAGGCCGAGAAGATTTGCCCGGCCCGCACCCGCTGCTGTTAGCGCCGCGGGCGAGGGCGTGCCATACCAGCGGGCGATGGCCTGCTGGAACTCTGGCTCCTTCGCGCCGTCCGCTTGAGTGAAACCGATGCCCGCCGCCAGTTCCCATTCGGCGGTCGTCGGCAGACGTCCGCCGATCCACGCGCAGTAAGCTTTCGCGGCGAACCAGGAGACCCACGTCACCGGCTGGGCGGCATCGCATTGCGGACCGGGTTCGGTGTCGTTAGACCAATGCTTGAGGTAGCCATCGTCCGCGAACAGCCGCTTCACCCGCGAGCGCTGCCATTGCGGGTTAGCGCGGACAAAAGCGAGGAACTCGCCGTGAGTCACCGGCGCGGCGGCTAGCAGAAACCGCGCCACGGGAATTTCCTTCAAATCATTTTCACCCCGGAACAACGGCTGGTAGATGCCGGCGGGCACCGGGATCAGTTCTGAGCCGCTGGCCGCGGCGCCTATCAGCGAGGCGACCATGGCGATGATCGGGCGGAGATTCATGGCTCATTGATGGGCTGACTCCGCGCGCACTTTGCGGACTTCATCGACGGTGACGATGTCGCCGGTGTTGCCCCACTCGTTGCGGATGTAGGTTAGAACTTGGGAAATCTGCTCGTCGTTGAGGGTGACGGGCGGCATCACGCCATTGTATTCCTTGCCGTTGACCTTGATCGGTCCGGCGAGTCCTTTGGTCACGGCGCGGATCGAGCGGTCCTTGTCCGCCATCAGAAAGTCCGACTTTGCCAGCGGCGGGAAGACGCCCGCCATGCCTTCTCCGTTCATCTGGTGGCAGGCGAAACAAGTCTGCGTGAAGACACGCTTGCCCTTCTCCATCAGAATTTCCTTCGATAGCCCGGCGATTTTCGGGTCGGCCTTGATGGCGTCTTTCCTTTGTTGCTCCAGCATTGAGACCTTGGAATCTTGGGACAGCACCGCGCTGCCCAGATAGACCTCGTCCACTTCCTTGCCGGAGTAGGCGATTAGATTTTCCGGACCTTCGACCTTCAGCATTCCCAGTGCGCCTTTGTTAAACGCGCGGAATAACGCGTGATCGACAAGGATGTAAGTGCCGGGCACGTCGGTTTTGAATTCGACGATCGCCGAACCCCCGGCCGGGACTAGCGTCGTTTGGACGTGTTTCTGAGTCGGGATCATGCCGCCCTCCTGATAGACTTGGTCGAAAATTTCGCCGATGACATGGAAGGATGAGGTCAAGTTAGGTCCGCCATTGCCGACGTAGAGACGCACCGTTTCACCGACTTTCGCCTTGAGTGCCTTGTCGCCTACGAGTGAGCCGACCGCTCCGTTGAAGACGACATAGCTGGGCTGTTCATTGACCGCTTTCGTTTGGTCGAACGCCTGAAGTCCTTCCTCGCCGAAAGCACCGGCGGTGTAGAAATCGCCCTGCATCACATAGTATTCGCGATCCACTTTTGGCAGGCCTTCCTTCGGCTCGACGAGGATCAGCCCATACATTCCGTTCGCCACATGCATGCCCACCGGAGCGGTGGCGCAATGATAGACGTAGAGTCCGGGATTGAGCGCCTTGAACGAGAACTGCGACTGGTGACCCGGTGCCGTGAATGACGAGGCCGCGCCACCGCCTGGCCCGGTGACGGCGTGAAGGTCGATGTTGTGCGGCATCTTGTTCGTCGGGTGATTGCCCAGATGGAACTCGATGAGATCGCCCTCGCGCACGCGGATGAAACTGCCAGGAACATCACCGCCAAACGTCCAGAACAGATAGTCCACTCCATCTGCCATCCGTTTCACCTTCTCGATGACCTCCAAGTTCACAATGAGCTTCGTGGGATGCTTGCGGGTGATCGGCGGCGGCACCATCGGCGGGCTGGTGAGCACGGCCTTTTCCTCGCCGGTGATTTCGGGGTCGCTGCCTTTCGCCCCGGCACCTTTCGGCGCGGATGCCTCCTCGGCGCGGCTGGTCGGAAGGATACAGGTGACGCCGAGCAAAAGCGCGGCGACCGCGTGACGTAGAGTTAGAGTGGGGGTGGTTTTCATGGAGTTGATTTTGGTGCGTGAACGATAACCGCCCGCGCCACTCACCGCTACGCACCGCTGCCGATACGTCGCGCAAATCCCGCCATGTTAGAGCATCGCCAATGCGAAGACGGTGCCTAAGGGAAAGGGAGGTCTCTTGCCTTTGGATGGACGAGACGTCCATGCCCTTTATGAAAAACTCTGCGCCGCATGGAGCAGAGCTTCTAGCACTCCCGCCTCACGCTAACGGATACTCGCCGTCGTTGTCGATGCCGTGCCAGCCGAGGCGACCGAAGGCGCGGAGGATGGAGGTGGTGGGCTCGCCTTCTTCCTCGCCCTCGCCGTGCTCGATGGTGGCGGAACTGCTGAGGCCGCGGTTGCACTCGATGGCGATGACGGTGGTGTAACAGTCGAGGTAGATCCAGTCGCCCCAGGCTTTGGCTTCGTGGCGAGGCTCGAAGTGATCCTTGCGGAGGGCGGCGAGGATTTCGACAATGGTGCTTGGAGTGGCGGCGTCCGGGAGCTTGATGATGGTTTCCATGTGGAAGGTGGCAGAGTGGGAAAACGGTGATTTTGAAAAGGGATCAGGTGAAAACTGGCGGGATTCAGGCAGCGGGTCGAGGATCATTCGCGAAAGTTGCTTCACAAAGTTTCGCATAGGAACCGCCGAGCGCGAGGAGTTCGGCGTGGCTGCCTTGCTCGATGAGTTTGCCGTGGTGCAGCACGCAAATCCGGTCGGCCTTTTGGACGGTCGAGAGCCGATGGGCAATGACGAAGCAGGTGCGGTCGGTGCGCAGGTTTTCGAGCGCTTCTTGGACGAGTCGCTCGGTGTGGTTATCGAGCGCGGAGGTGGCTTCATCTAGCAGCAGCAGCGGCGGGTTTTTCAGCAAGGCACGGGCGAT
>JAYVEJ010000634.1:0-3375 GCA_043748885.1 Luteolibacter sp.
GTGATGGTGGGACTGATGATGCTCATCGGCCACGGCATTCCGAAAATCCGGGATTACACCGCCCTCAAAACATTTTTCTATGTGCCGGAAATGTTACCAACAAGCTGGGCACCGCTGGCGCTGCTGGGCTGCATCGGCGCAGAGGTGGTGGCAGCTTCATTGATCATCATCGGCCTCGCTACGCGCCCGGCGGCGTTTGTGTTAGGATTCACGATGGTGGTCGCCGCCTTTGGCAAACTCGGCTCTACACCGTGGTTCCTCAACTCGCCCAATCTCATCGAGACTAAGGAACTGCCGTTAGTCTATCTCATCACCATGATCGCCGTCATCCTGGCCGGAGCCGGTGGTTATTCGTGCGACGCCGCGATCTACAAGGAGACCAAACGCCGCCGTTGGTGAGATATGGAAACGCACCGACTCGTTCTTCCCGGCGACCTCAATCACTATGGGTTTCTGTTTGGTGGTCGGCTGTTAGCATGGATCGACGAAGCCTCATGGATCGCCGCCACCCTCGACTATCCACACTGCCAATTCGTCACCGTGGCGATGGAGACTGTGGAATTCCACCAGAGCGTGCGCGACGGCACTATCCTGAGAATTTCCTGCATCCGCGAACGCGAGGGAAATACCAGCACCACCTATGCGGTGAAAGTCACCGATGAAAGGGCCGGGAGTGGCCCGATTTTCTCGACTCGGGTGACCTTCGTCAGTGTCGATGATGCGGGCCGCAAGCGCACCATCCGAGGCTGAATTGTATGATTGAAACTGTCGATATCGTCCTGCCCTTGGAACAATCTGAGGACGACGACGCCCGCCGCCAAGCTGCCGCACTGAAGCTCAGCATCCCCCTAACACGCATCGGCGGGATCAAGCTGCGTAAACACTCAATCGACGCCCGCCAACGTGCGGTCAAAGTGCAACTTCGCCTCGAAGTATCATTGGACGGTCCCCTCCCCCCGGATGAAATCCCGCGCTGGACCGCGCCGCCACTCTCTAACGACGCACGTCCCGTGATCATCGTCGGCTGCGGTCCGGCAGGATTGTTTGCCGCGCTGCGGTGCCTGGAAAACGGCCAGAAGCCGATCCTGCTAGAGCGCGGCAAGGATGCAAGCGCCCGCCGCTTTGACCTCGCGCCGCTGCTGCGCGAGGGCCGCGTGATCGAGGAGTCCAACTACTGCTTCGGCGAGGGCGGAGCAGGCACATTTTCCGATGGCAAGCTCTACACCCGTGCCACCAAGCGCGGGCCGGTTGCCAAGGTTTACGAAGTGCTCGTCGCCCACGGCGCACCCGAGGAAATCCTAACCGATGCCCACCCGCACATCGGTTCTAACTTGCTGCCCAACGTGGTCAAGGCGCTCCGTCACTCGATCATCGCGGCAGGTGGTGAGGTTAGATTTCAAACCAAGGTCGTCGATTTCCTAATCGCCCACGGCCACATCCACGGCGTGGTCACGGCCAGCGGTGAAGAAATTTTGGCGGAGTCAGTCATTCTCGCCACCGGCCATTCCGCGCGGGACATCTATCGGCTGCTGGCGGCGAAACATATTTTACTAGAACCCAAGCCATTCGCCGTGGGCTTCCGGATCGAGCATTCGCAGCCGTTCATCGACCGCACTCAGTATCATCTCGATTACGGTCAAGAGCGGCCGCAGTTGCTACCCGCCGCGCGCTATCGGTTAGCCACCAAGATCCGCGACCGCGGCGTGCATTCGTTCTGCATGTGCCCCGGCGGTTGGATCGTCCCGGCCTCCACCGAGAACGACGAGGTGGTCGTCAATGGCATGAGCCTGTCGCGCCGCGATTCGCCATTTGCTAACTCCGGCATGGTCTGCACGGTGGAGCCGGAAGATTTGAAGTCGCTCGTTAGAGAACACGGGGTGCTCGCCGGCTTGGTGTTTCAAAAGGAACTCGAACGCACTGCCAAGCTCGCTGGCGGCGGTGGCCAAGTCGCGCCGGGCCAGCGCGTCACCGATTTTCTCGACGGTAGAATTTCCTCTAACCTTCCCGCCACGAGCTATTTCCCCGGCACTAAATCCGCGCCGCTGCACGACCTGTTACCCCAGTGGATCACCAGCCGGATGCGTGAAGGCATGAAGTTATTTGGTCGCCAAATCCATGGTTACATTTCCTCGGAAGCATTGTTGTTAGGATTTGAAACTCGCACCAGCTCGCCCGTTAGGATACCTCGCAAAGATGATACTTTGGAGCACCCCGAAGTCGGCGGACTTTTCCCCTGCGGCGAAGGCGCAGGCTACGCCGGCGGCATCGTCAGCGCGGCGATGGATGGCCTGCGAATCGCGGATGCGGTCTGCGTTAGAAGTTGATTGAAACGTGTCTTCCACGGGAAAAGACCCGATAAGATTCTCGTGACCCTCCCTCGGGCGGGTAAAGTTCCCCGTGCCCTTTGTCTTGATTCCGCTGCTCCTGCTCCTTGTCATTCTGCTGATGATTCTGCTTCTGCCGTGGTCGATTCTTTATCGCTACCGGTTAGGAACGGTCCGCCGGCAGGCCCGCGGTTGGGTCGCCTTGATCAATGTCTGGGGCAGCGGAGTTTCCGCCACGATCCTCTGAGGCTACTACCTCGCCTTCTGTGACCGGCATCTGGATTCAAGCCCGACGCCATCCGCGAAGGGCTTACTTTCCGGGGTAGGAGGAAGAAATTCAACGGGGAGGCGGCATTCTTCACATCCTTCGACGGCGGAACAACCCGGCACCAATCAATAAGCCGACCAGCAAGTTTCCTGGTTCCGGCACGGGCGACCAAGAGAGCGTGGTGCCACTGGTGAAAGAGAAGCTGCCTTGGATGTGACTGATCTGCCCGCCTGCGTTAAAATACGCTAGCGGACGGGAGAAAATCGCGGTCCAGTTGATGGCTGAGGTTCCATTCGCCGCGGTGAAGATGTCAGTCCAGGTCCGGGCTTGATTCCAGAAAGGATCGGAAAAAGTTTGGTTCCCCTGCAGGACGATTCGGAGCACCGCGTCGCTGCCGCTCAATGCCCCCCCCACATTGACGCCGTCATAGCCGGTGCCGCGGCCGGACGCGGTGGAGTCGAGAGTCCACTCGAAGATCGATGCGGACTGGTACTGGAGGTTTCCCGTGAATTTTTGGGTGCCTTGGGCAATTCCGGGAGCGTGGGTGCCGGAAACATAGGTATCCCCTCCGATGGTACCGATGCCTTTAAGTGTGGCACCGCTGGCCACCGTGACGGCACCGCTGGCAAAGGATTGGATGCCGTCGATGACCAAGGTGCCCTCATTGATGACGGTTGTTCCACCGTAAGGACGCCCGCAAAATCAAATGATGGTTTTTGGTGCGAGTGAGTAGTTCCAATTCGGCTGAAATGTCTCGCGCCGTAGATTGAGTTCCTCCATCTC
>JAYVEJ010000635.1:0-3368 GCA_043748885.1 Luteolibacter sp.
CCCCCGGCGACTGGGGCCACTGGACCGGCCAAGGCATGAACTGGAACTCCATGTGCGCCGCCTGCCACAACACCCGCCTGCGGAAAAACTACGATCCGCCGACTCACAGTTATCGCACGTCGATGGCGGAAATGAGCATCGGCTGCGAGGCCTGCCATGGCCCGCTCAAAGCCCACGTCGAGTGGCAGAAAAAGCCACCTGCCGTCCACGCCAAGGATCCTACATTGCCGAAGTTCAGCCGCGATCAAGCGATGGAAACCTGCGGTGCCTGCCACGCACGCCGCGCGGAACTCACCGGCGACCTCGTCCCGGGCGAGTCATTTTACGACCACTTCAGCCTAACTGTGACTGATGAGACAAACACCTTCTTCCCAGACGGCCAAGTCCGCGATGAAAACTACGAACTCACCTCGTTTCTCTCCAGCCGCATGCATCATGCCGGCGTCCGTTGTGCGGATTGTCACGACTCGCACTCTGGAAAAACCATCGCCCCTGGCAACCCGCTCTGCATGAACTGCCACGCGGGCGGGCGGACTGAGTTTGCCAAGGCTCCGATCATCGATCCTGTTAGCCACAGCCATCACGGCGCAGATAGCCCCGGCAACTCCTGCATTTCCTGCCACATGCCGGTCACCATTTACATGCAGCGCCACCCGCGCCATGACCACAGCTTCAGCATCCCGGACCCCAAGCTCACCAAGGAGCTCGGCGTCCCTAACGCCTGCAACCGCTGCCACTCGGACAAGGACGCCGACTGGGCCATCGAGGCTAACAAAAAGTTTTTCGGTGAGAAACCCGACCGCCCGTCGCGCACTCGCGCCTTGCTGATTGGCAGTGCCCGCCGGGGCGATCCCGCCGCCCGCGAGGGGCTTATCCAGCTCCTCGCCAGCGATGAAATCCCGGCGTGGAAGGCCAGCGCCTGCCACTTGCTCGCCCGTTGGGTGATGGACCCAACCGCCACTCAGGCGTTGCTCGGCCAAATTTCTAACGCCAGCCCACTCGTCCGGGAAGCCGCCGTCCGCACGCTCGCTGCCGGTGTTAGAGAAAACAACACTGCCGTCCGCAGTGCACTGCAACCGCTGCTAGAAGACCCGCTCCGCGCAGTGCGGATCGCCGCTGCATGGGCACTTTGCGACAGCTTGGACCTCAACACCCGCGCCGGTCGCGAGCTGGTCCACATGCTCGATCTCAACGCCGACCAACCCACTGGCCGGATGCAGCTTGCCCAGTTCGCCATGCTCCGCGGCGACAACCCCGCCGCGATCCGCCAGATGCGCAAGGCCATCGAGTGGGATCCGAATTCCCCGCCCTTTCACCACGATCTCGCGATCCTCCTCAGCACTTCCGGCGATGCCAAAGGCGCGGTTAGCGCACTCCGCCAAGCCAGCCACCTCGATCCCGAGAACGCCGAGTATCACTACAAGCTCGCGCTCGCTTTGAATGAACTCGGAGCCACCGCCGAGTCCACCGCCGCGCTGGAAAAAACTGTGCTGCTAGATCCCGGCTATGCTCGCGCTTGGTACAATCTCGGCCTCGCCCGCAGCGGCATGAATCAGCCCCGCGAAGCGATTGCCGCCCTGCGCAAAGGCGAAGCCGCCGATCCAAGCGACCCGGCGATTCCCTACGCCCGCGCGACCCTCCACGCCCGTCTCGGTGAAAAGCCACAAGCGCTCGCCGCCGCCGCGCGGGCACTGGAACTTCGCCCGGATTTCCCAGAGGCCCGGCAGTTGCTAGATGGGCTTTCGCGGTGACGTGGAGCGGTTCGCGTGATTTGGTGAGCACGCGCGCCCTCGCGGGTTGGATGGGGCGCCGCCGCCGCATCCTCGTGGATCCTATCATTTTTCCCGTGGCATAAGCCAGGTTTCGGCGAGCGTATCGGGTCATACATCGAGTCAGACCTCGCCGACTCACCCGATATTCTGAAGGTGTGAATGCACGAGAAGGAAGGCCCATCCGCGAAGTCCTCTTTGCGCGCCCCTGCCGCAGCTAACCGACGAAGGTGCCGCACTTGCCGTCCGCGTGGACGAACTCGTGAAAAAAATGAGGGTGTTGGCATGAGCACACTTATCGCATCGTAAGCGGGGTCTTTAGCGCCGTGCATGAGCATTTGCTAGGGCGGAGTTTCTCGGGCCAATTGAGAACGATGGAGTTTTCGGGGTGGGCGTTTGGATTTGACGCTTTCTGTGGCTCGAGAGCTTGTTTTCGAGAACCCTCGCCCGCAGCATCGACTGAAACACCGAGCGCAGGAAATCGCGGTTCATCACCACCCCTTCGGCGAAAAATTGCATCTCCAAGTGCGGCACGGCGCGAGGCTAAGACCGTGCATGGGAAACCTCCAACCGCTTTCCAAAAAACTCACGCCGGTCGCCGGTTCCACGCCACCAGTCCGCATCGACTGATGCCTCAAGCGTCCTAGTTCCGGCGGGAGTCCGCGTTGACATGAGAGGGATTCTTCGGTGGGTGAAATCGTGCGATTGCTCGATTTCACTCAATCAAAATTCCATCATGACGTTTCTCCGCCTCCCAAGCCTGCTTGCCGTTCTAACGTTTGTTAGCATAAATCCCGCAGAAGCATGGCAACTCCAGCAAGCGCCGTTGATGTCGCCGTGGGCGCAATTGGTGGACCCGGCAGCACCATTGCCCGAATACCCTCGGCCGCAGATGACTCGCGCCAGTTGGTTAAACCTCAATGGAATTTGGGAATTTAAGGCGGGAAATGTAGGCGATCCGGTGCCCACAAACCAAACTCTAGCAGGTGAGATTTTGGTGCCCTTCCCGATGGAGTCGGCCATTTCCGGGGTGGCCGCGCAGTATTCACGGTCCTGGTATCGGCGGCAGTTGGTGGTGCCACCGGCATGGAGCGGCCAGAAAATCCTGCTGCATCTGGAGGCGGTGGACTGGGAGTCGGAGGTGTTTATCGATGGCGTGAGCGTCGGCATCCACCGCGGTGGTTACGATAATATGACCTATGACATCACCTCCAAGGTCACCGCTGCGGGGCCGCATGAGCTGATCGTCCGGGTCTATGATCCCACCGACTTGGCGGGCTATCCGCGTGGCAAGCAGACGCTCGATAAGGCGCTGAACGATGTGGTTTATACCTCCTGCACCGGGATTTGGCAGACCGTCTGGCTGGAGCCGGTGCCGCTCACGAGTGTCGCCGATTTGAAGCTGGTGCCAGACATCGATAACAGTCGGCTCAACGTCACCGTGACGCTGGCCGGGCCGACTGCGGGAGTGACAGTGACCGCTGTGGCGAGGGATGGTGGCACCGTCGTCGGCACGGTCACCGGTGCGCCTAACACCGTTTTACAACTCAGTGTGCCGAGTCCGAAACTGTGGTCGCCGACCAGCCCATTTCTCTATGA
>JAYVEJ010000636.1:0-8785 GCA_043748885.1 Luteolibacter sp.
CAAGTTTTGAGGTACGGATAGACAATGACATTGTAAGGAAGCTAGGCGGTATGAATTTTCGATTCATCCGACTTTTTCCAAACTTGCAGCCAAGGGAGCCTAAAAACTTTGAAAGAAATCGCGAATCACGGCCGGGGGAAGGCGCCAACATTTCCACCCAAAAGCTTTTGGCAAATGAATTCTTCCCGCCGAGGGGCGAGGCAAGGAGCTGGAATAGCAGAATTTCTAGCGGCTGGGCTGCGTGAACTCGGCTGAGAAAACTGCGAATCAAGGGGATACCCGGATTGATCCGGGCTTGG
The DNA here is from genome assembly GCA_043748885.1 of Luteolibacter sp. GTDB lineage: Bacteria > Verrucomicrobiota > Verrucomicrobiia > Verrucomicrobiales > Akkermansiaceae > Luteolibacter. The sequence continues at coordinate 300 of JAYVEJ010000636.1, forward strand.
GAAGGTTGATCGCAACTCCAAATTTCTAGGGAAATTTATTACGATTGTCGTCGGCGCGGGATCGTGCATGTTGCCTCGGTGATGGATTTGCCGATAGATCTTCTCGGGCGCGGGCTGCGAGATTTGCGGATTTCGGTGACGGATCGCTGCAATTTCCGCTGCCGCTACTGCATGCCAGTCGAGGTGTTTGGTCCTGGGTATGCGTTCATGCCGCGCGAGGATTTGCTGACCTTTGAGGAAATTGTACGGCTCGTCGGCGAGCTGGTGCCGCTCGGAATCGGGAAAATCCGGCTGACCGGCGGCGAGCCGTTGCTGCGGCGCGGGCTGGACGATCTGGTGGCGATGCTGGCCGCGGTGGATGGGGTGAGGGACATCGCGCTGACGACCAACGGGGTGCTGTTAGCCCATCATGCGGAGGCGTTGGCGCTGGCTGGCCTGCACCGGGTGACCGTGAGTCTCGACGCATTGGACCCGCAGATTTTCGCGAGGATGAATGGCGTGGGCGCGAAGGTGGAGCGGGTGCTGGCGGGGATCAACTCGGCGCAGGTATTTGGGCTGCCGGTCAAGGTGAACGCGGTGATCCAGCGCGGCGTGAACGAGGGCGAAATCCTGCCGCTCGCCCGCTGGGCCAAGGCTGCTGAAGTGGATTTGCGCTACATCGAATACATGGACGTCGGCGAGACTAACGGTTGGAACCTCGGCGAGGTGGTCTCCGGCGCGGAAATTCTAGCAATTCTCGGTCGCGAGTTCGATCTCGGCCCCCGCGCTGCGGCGTATCGCGGGGAAGTGGCGGCGTGCTGGAGCCATGCCGACGGGGTGGCGGAGATCGGGCTGATCCGCTCGGTGACCCAGCCGTTTTGCCGGGATTGCCAGCGCTTGCGGCTTTCGGCCGATGGGAAAATTTTCACCTGTCTGTTCGCGGCGGAGGGCCACGACCTGCGCGGGATTTTGAGAAACGGCGGCGACTCGCGGTTCCTAGCAGCAACCGTCCGCGCGATCTGGCAGGCGCGGGCCGACCGCTATTCCGAGGACCGCGGGCGCAGCGAGCGGCCCAAAGCTGAGATGAGCTATCTCGGCGGCTAACAGGAACAAGCTGGCGTCCCATGTTAGTGGGATTTCTGAAAAAATTGTGGGTTTGCGGGCGTATTCGGCGATCTTATTTTCTCGATCATGAATCTCCGCTTCCATCACTTTCGCGCTTTGGGATTTTTGGCCACCGGCATCCTCGCCAGTTGCGATCCCTCGCCAATCAAGGATTTTAGCGGCTTGGTCGCTGCCGATGAGCGCCCGCAGGTGGTGAAAATTTCCCTACCGGAGAAAGTTTCCTTCAATGAGCACGTCCTGCCGATCTTGTCGGAAAATTGTTATCATTGCCACGGCCCGGACGCCGGCACCCGCGAGCCGAAAAAAGCACCGCTGCGCCTCGACCGTGTGGCGGATGCCTTCACCCCACGCGACGACGATCAGCCGGTGATCATCAAGGGCAAACCTTCCGAATCCGCGTTGATCAAACGTATCGTCTCGACCGATCCCGACGAGATGATGCCACCGCCGAAAAGCCACAAAACCCTCAAGCCTGAGGAAATCGCCATGGTCGAGCGCTGGATCGAACAAGGCGCGGAGTATGAGCCGCATTGGTCGTTTGCCTCGGTGAAACGGCCTGAGCCGCCCGCAGCGGGTGCGGGCTGGGCCGCAAATCCCATCGACCCGTTCATCGCGGACAAGCTCGGGAAATCCGGCACCAAGCCCAGTCCGCCGGAGGATTCCGCGCGATTTTACCGGCGTTTGCATTTCGACTTAACGGGCCTGCCGCCGGCTCCCGAGGCGATTGAGGCATTTAAAAGATCCGCTGCGGTCGATCCCCAAGCGGCGGTCGAGGCGGCAGCCGACCAATTGTTAGCCACCACCGCCAGCGCCGAGAACTTCACCCGCCATTGGATGGATGCCGCGCGCTATGCGGACACCCACGGCATCCACATCGACAACTACCGCGCGATTTGGCCCTACCGGGACTGGGTCATCCGGGCCTTCCAGGCAAACATGCCGTGGGATCAATTCACCACCGAGCAAATCGCTGGCGATATGCTGCCTAACCGCACGCTCGACCAACTCGTGGCCACCGGATTTTCCCGCTGCCTCGCCACCAGCGGCGAGGGCGGGGCGATCGCCGAGGAATACGATGCGATCTACGCCAAGGATCGCGTGGAAACGGTGTCCGCCATCTGGCTCGGTCTCACCACCGGCTGCGCGGCTTGTCACGATCACAAGTTCGACCCGATTTCCACCAAGGAGTTTTACTCTCTAACTGCATTCTTCCGCAACACTCCGATGTCGGCGCTCGACGGCAACAACGCCGAGCATCCGCCCAACGTCTTCGTGCCGCTGATGGACGACCGGCAGCGCTGGATCACTCTAACCGGCGAGCTTCAAGACATGAAAAACCAACTCGCTGCCCGCGCGACTGCGGCTCGTCCCGAGTTCGACACCTGGCTTGCCAACGCCACCATCGCGCCGGCGCGGGAAATCGATTCCACGCTCGCCATCCATCTGCCGCTGAGCGAAACCGATGGCCCACTGCGAGGCATGATCGATGGCAAAGCCCGCGAATGGCCGGCGCAAGTCGTGCGGATCGATGCGCCGTTAGGCAAGGCACCGGTCATCAGTGACACGCCAATCGAACTCGGTGATTTTGGCAGTTTTTCGCGCAGCGATCGGATCACCTACGGCGGCTTCATCTACATGGAAGGCGAACCCACCGGCGCGATCATCGCCCGCATGAATCCCGCCGAGTCGTTCCGCGGCTGGGACCTCTATCTGGAAGGGGGCAAGCCCGCCGCCCACGTCATCGACTCGTGGGAAAAATTTGCGAACAAAGTCGTCTTGCCAGCGCCACTGAAGCCCGGGGAATGGCATCACGTCATGGTCACCTTCGACGGCACCGTCTCCGGCCACCAGGCGAGTTCGATCTTTGTCGATGGCGTAGAAGCCGACAGTAAAACCTATCCGAACACCGTCGGTGGAAACATCGAGACGTCCGTGCCACTGCGGCTCGGCTCGCGCGAGGGCGGCGATTCCAAGCTCAACGGCAAGGTGGCACTCCAGGATTTCCGCTTTTACCGCCGGCTCTTGAGTGCTGCGGAAATCAAGGATCTAGCGGGTAACAGCTTGCTCCAGTCCATCGTCTCGCAGCCTGCGGAGAAGCGCACCAAGGAGCAGTTGGAGTCGGTTTTCAACTACTTCGTCGCTAACATCGACGCCCCATCGCGCGAACTGCGAGGCCGTCTCGATGGCTTGAAAACCGAACAAAGCACGCTCCGTGAGCGCGGCTCCGTCTCGCTGGTGATGGAGGAAACGAAGGACGCGCCGTTCGCCCACATCCTCACTCGCGGTGCTTATGCCGACAAGGGTGAAAAGGTCACGCCTAACACTCCGGCCGTGCTCCCGCCGATGGCGACCGACGCGCCGAAGAACCGGTTAGGCCTTGCCCGCTGGCTTAACGATCCTGTGAATCCGCTGCCGGCCCGCGTCACCATGAACCGCACTTGGTCCTACTTCTTCGGTGCCGGCCTCGTCGAGACCAACTCCGACTTCGGGGTGATGGGTGGACGGCCGAGTCATCCGCAATTGTTGGATTGGCTGGCCGCTGAGTTCGTCGATTCGAAGTGGGACTACCGCCACATGCTCAAGCTGATGGTCACCTCCGCCACCTATCGCCAGTCCGGCGGAGTTTCCCCAGCGCTGCTGGAAATGGATCCCGCTAACCGCCTGTTAGCCCGTGGTCCGCGCAACCGGCTCGATGCCGAGCAAATCCGCGATCTCGCGCTCTCCTCCTCCGGGCTGCTCTCGCCGAAAGTCGGTGGCCCCTCGGTGAGACCCTATCAGCCAGAAGGCATCTGGGAGGCCGTCGCCATGCCGCAGTCGAACACTCTAACCTACCGCGAAGACAAGGGCGAGGGACTCTACCGGCGCTCGCTCTACACGATTTGGAAACGCACCGCCGCTCCGCCGTCGATGGAAATTTTCAACGCGCCCACCCGCGAGGTCTTCTGCGTCCGGCGGGATTTAACGAACACGCCGTTGCAGGCGTTGGTGCTTTTAAATGACCCGCAGTTCATCGAGGCGTCTCGCGAACTTGCTTCGCACGCGCTCAAGGCGCAGCCAGATTTCGACAGCCGCTTGGATTTCATCACGGCGCGGCTGGACGGACGGAAGTTCGACGCGGACGAGCGCAAGATTGTTAGGAAGTCGCTCGACTCCGCCCTCACTACCTTCCGCAGCCACGCGGATGATGCGAAAAATCTAATCACCACCGGAGCCACACCACCCCGCAAGGACGCGGATGTGCCGGAGCTAGCAGCCTGGACCTTGCTTGCCAGCCAGATCCTCAATCTCGACGAAACCATCACCCGATGAACCCCATTGAAGCCCACAACGCCGCCTACAGTCGGCGCCACTTTTTCAGGAAATCCGGCACCGGCCTCGGGATGGCGGCGCTCGCCTCGTTGCTAGGCCAGCGCGGGATTTCTGCCGCCGAGATGATGGCTGGCGTGAATCAAATGCTGCCGCAAATCGCTCCCAAGGCAAAGCGGGCGATTTACATTTCACTCGTCGGCGCGCCCTCGCAGATCGACTTGTTCGACTACAAGCCGGAGTTGCAAAAGCGCTTCAAGGAAGACCTCAACGGCTATCTGAAAGCCCAAGGCCAACGTCTAACCGGCATGACTTCCGGCCAGGCGAGCTTCCCGCTTGCGCCGTCGATTTTTAAATTCAACCAACACGGCCAGTCCGGCACTTGGATCAGCGAACTGCTGCCGTGGACCGCTAAAATGGCGGACGACATTTGCATCGTTAAGTCGATGCACACCGACGCGATCAACCACGAACCCGCGAACCAATTGGTTTACACCGGCTCGATGCAATCGGGAAAAGCCTCGCTCGGCTCATGGCTATCCTATGGCCTCGGCTCGATGAATCAGGAGCTGCCATCGTTCGTCGTCCTCCACGCCACGCACACCTCGCCCTATGCAAATGTGCAGGCGATTTCCTCGCGGCTGTGGGGTTCCGGCTACCTGCCCGGAAAGTATGCGGGCGTCGCCCTGCGTTCGTTAGGCGACCCGGTTTTGTTCCTCAAGGACACCGCTGGAATCTCTCGGGAGACCCGCCGCAACATGCTCGACGGGATTAACGAACTGAACCATCGCTCTTTCGAGGCCATCGGCGATCCTGAGATCGAGAACCGCATGCAGCAGTATGAAATGGCGTTCCGCATGCAGGCATCGGTGCCCGAGCTTACCGATCTAACTAGCGAACCCGAGAGCACCTATCAGCTCTACGGCGCGGATAGTAAAACCCGCGGCACCTTCGCGAACTCCGCGATCATGGCGCGGCGGCTCGTCGAGCGCGGCGTGCGCTTCGTGCAGATTTTCCACCGCGGTTGGGACCAGCACGGCGATCTCCCGCGCGACCTCGCATCCCAATGCAAGGACGTGGACCAAGGCTGTTACGGCTTGATCCAAGATCTCAAACAACGCGGCATGTTAGAAGACACCCTCGTCATCTGGGGCGGTGAATTCGGCCGCACCGTTTACAGCCAAGGCAAACTAACCGAGACCGACTACGGTCGCGACCACCACCCGCGCTGCTTCTCGATCTGGATGGCCGGCGGCGGCATCAAGGGCGGTCACGTCCATGGTGAGACCGATGAAATGTCCTACAACATCGTCAAAGATCCGGTCCACATTCGCGATCTCCACGCGACGTTGCTGCACGCTCTCGGCATGGAACACGAGCGTTTGAGCTTCAAATTCCAAGGCCTCGACCAACGTCTAACCGGCGTGGAGCCGGCCAAGGTGGTGAAGGAATTATTTGCTTAAGCCCGGAGTGCGGCACGCTCTGCTGCCGCCCCGGCAGATGGAAGCTCTGCTCCATGCGGGGCGGAGCTTCTTCCTCTTCTTATCCGCTAGAAGAACTCCGCCCCGCATCCGGCAGAGCCGAATCTACCACGGCGCGAGCAGAGCTTCGCGCACTCTGGAGTGCGGCACGCTCTGCTGCCGCCCCGGCAGATGGAAGCTCTGCTCCATGCGGTGCGGAGCTCTTCTCTTCCTCTTCCCTACCAACGCAAAACTTCACGCACTCCACTCACCAATTATCTCCGGCCAACAAACGATCTACCGGAAATCCATACACCGTTTTCACCCGCGCCGTGTTTGAGTGTCGCTCGAACCAAGCCGCCGAGCACCACTCATACTGATTCGGCACTAACACTAACCGATGATGCACCGCATTCGCGTGAACGTAGTGCAGCCGGGCCAAATGGGATTTCTCCGTGGTGATATGGGTCTCCATGAAATTGTGCCAGACCTTCACTCCCGGCGTCGCATCGTGGTGGTTCGCCCATTTTGCCGAAATCGAATGCACCTTTCTCAAGATCGTCCTCAAGGATTCCGCCCCTCCTTTGGGAGCCTCCGCAATGAAGTGATAGTGATTTGAAAAAACCGCCCATGCTTCAATCGCCCAGTTGAATTCGGCTGCTGTCGTTAGCAACAGCTCTTCGAGAAAATCCAAACGATCCTTGCCCCGAAACCGATGCACCTTCCCATAGGTTCCGGCGGTGACCATATAAACTCCATGGTCCGCTAGTCGATGCGGAGGCGCGTGCGGCCAATCTTTCATACAAACTAACATGCTCTGCTGTCAGTCCCGCTGACAAGGTAAAACCTGGAGTGCGGTATGTTCTGCTGCCGCCGGAGTGCTGGAAGCTCTGCTCCAGCCCCGGCAGATGGCAGCTCTGCTCCATGTGGCGCGGAGCTCTTCTTCTTCCCATCCGCTAGAAGAACTCCGCCCAGCATCCGGCAGAGCCGAATCTACCACGGCGCGAGCAGAGCTTCACGCACTCTGGCTCCCATCATCGTATCCAGATACGACGATTTGATTCTTGAAATCAGCTCGCTCGTGCCTAGCTTCCTGTCATGCCGCAGGCCGATCCCACCCACGAACTCCAACGCGCTCTAGCCGAACGAATCCTTGTTCTCGATGGAGCCATGGGCACCACCATCCGCGGCTACGACCTCACCGAAGCGGATGCGCGGGGCGAGCGCTATGCCGATAACGAGAAGGATCTACTCAACAACGGCGACATCCTCTCGATCACCCGGCCCGATGTCATTGGCGATATTCATAAGCGCTTCTACGACGCTGGCTCCGACATCTGTGAGACTAACACCTTTTCCGCCACCGGCATCGCGCAGAGTGAATTCTTCATCGAAGACCCGCGTGAAAAAGGTGGCCGCAAGGATCCTGAGTTTTTCCAGAAAATCCTCGATAACAGTTTCCTCAACGACCTCGCTTGGGAGATGAACGTCGAGTCCTCGCGGCTCTGCCGGAAATGGGCGGACAACATCGGCAGCGACACCGGGCGCAAACGCTACGTCGCCGGGGCTATCGGCCCGCTGACCGTTTCTCTAACGAACTCGCCCGATGCCAACGATTCTGGCTTCCGGGTGGTGACCTTCGACCAAGTGCTCGCTGCCTACAAACATCAGATCCGCGGCCTCATCGAAGGCGGTTGCGACATTCTGATGGTCGAGACGATTTTCGATTCTCTCAACGCCAAAGCCGCCGTCGTCGGCATCCAAGAAGTCTTCGCGGAAGACGGCCATCACCTACCTGTGATCATTTCCGCCGCCGTTGGACTCGGTGGGGAAACGATGATTTCCGCGCAGAAAGTCGAGGCGTTGTGGAATGCCTTTGCCCACGTTAAGCCGCTGGCCATCGGCCTCAATTGCTCGCTCGGTCCCGACCTGATGCGTCCGCACCTCGAAGAACTATCCGATTGCGCCGCCACCTGTATTTCCTGTTATCCCAACGCCGGCTTGCCCAATCCACTCGCGCCCACCGGCTTCGATCTGGAGCCGCAGCACATGTATGACTACATGGCCGAGTTTGCCAAAGCCGGCCTGCTCAATCTAGCAGGCGGCTGCTGTGGCAACACCCCGGAGCACGTCGCTGCCATTGCTAAAGCCGTGGCCCACTTCGCCCCGCGCGAGATTCCGGTGATCCGTTAGTCTCTTAAGCGTGGCGATGCCTCAGGTCGAAGTTAAACTCACGGAGTTTTCCCCGCTAACAACTTCTCAATCGCAGCAACCGTTTCCTTCGTGTCCTTGTTAAGTCCCGCTTGTTGGAATGCGACTTCGCCCTCGGCATTCAGCACAGTGATGATATTCGAGTGCGAAAACTGTCCTTTGGCGTCGCGCTGATAGTTGATGCCAAGCAGCGCGGCGAGTTCGCGCACGTCGTCCTCCTTTCCGCGCAGCAAGGTCCAGCGGGCTAACGCTAACTGTTCCTTCGCCCGGTAGGCCTTGAGTGCTGCGGGCGTGTCGCGTGCGACATCGAAGCTCACGAGCAGGAAATCCACCTTGCCGCGGAGGGCTTCTGGCAGTGCTTGCTCGATGGCTTTCATGTTCTCGACAATGATTGGGCAAGCGTAT
>JAYVEJ010000637.1:0-3353 GCA_043748885.1 Luteolibacter sp.
CGGAAGGCAAGCCTAACAAACTCATCGCCGCGGATCTGGGCATCGGCGAAGTGACGGTGAAGAGCCACGTCCGAGCCATTTTCACGAAGCTGAATGTCCTGAGCCGCACCGAGGCCATCGCAGCCGCCAGCCGGTCGGGATTGATTCATGTTTGACGAACGCGCCTCCGCCTTTTGAAGGAGGCATTTCTCCATCCAATGCCCGCTTGGCCGGAAAAAAATTTGCGATACGGTTCAGCCGTCAATCCCGACCCATCGCCATGAACCAATACCAAAAACTATACACTCCCGAAGACAGCGTTGTCGTCTTCATCGATCACCAGCCGCAGATGACCTTCGGCGTCGCCAGCATCGACCGGGCAATGTTGATCAACAAAGTTACGCTGTTAGCCAAGGTCGCGAAGGAATTCAACATCCCCGCGATCATCACTGCCGTGGAAACCGAATCGTTCAGCGGCTATGTCTGGCCACAGTTGCTCGACGTGTTTCCCGGCCAACCCGTGATCGAGCGCACTTCGATGAACTCGTGGGATTCCATGGAATTCCGTGCCGCCATCGAGGCGACCGGCAGGAAAAACATCGTCATCACCGGACTCTGGACGGAAGTGTGTGTGACCTGGCCGACCATCGAAATGCTCGGCGCGGGCTACAACGTTTACGTCGTGGAAGACTGTTGTGGTGCGACTTCGCAAGCCGCGCAGGATGCCTCGCTGTCCCGCATGGTCCAGGCCGGCGCGGTGCGGGTGACGACCATCCCCGCCTTGCTCGAATGGCAGCGCGACTGGGCGCAACGTGAGCACTACAACAATCTGATGGGGCTGATCAAGGGCCAGGGCGGAGCGTACGGCGTCGGCGTGGAATACGCCTATACCATGGTTCATCACGCGCCCCAGTCGGCGCAAAAGCCACAGGTCGTGCCCGCCAAGGCCGGTCACTGATAGAAAGTCGCGCCATGCCCATTCACGTTGCCATCACCCGCCGGGTTCTGCCCGGTCGCGAGGAGGAATTCCGCGAAGGTTTACGGGAGTTTTTCCAAACATCGTTTGACCACGGCAGCGTGATGGGCGCCAGCATGCTCACGCCGCCGCCCGGTTCCGACACGCGGGAATACGGCATTCTGCGAACTTTCTCCAACGAGGCGGAGCGGGATGCCTTCTATCAAACTCCCATGTTCAAGGCATGGGACGAACACGCGCGGTCGCTAACAGAAGGCGAGCCGGAATACCGACAATTGCACGGCCTCGAAGCCTGGTTCCGTTCCCCCAATCCTCCGCCGCGCTGGAAGATGGCGGTGGCCACACTGCTAGGCGTTTTTCCCACCAGCCTTATTCTCGGCGCTACCGTCGGCCCGCTCACGCGCGGATGGCCGTTTCCCACCGGCACGCTGGTATTTTCCGTCCTGATGGTGGCCATGCTGACGTGGGTCGTCATGCCGCTGGTCACCCGCTTGTTACACCTATGGTTGCATCCTGAAAACAAAACCTAACATCATGAATCCCCATCCCGATTTAATCCTGTTTAACGGTCGCATCGCCACGCTCGATCCGAAATACCCCGCGGCCTCGAACCTCGCTATCAAGGACGGTCGGATCATGGGCGTGGACGATGCGGAGGACTATCAGCCCGGCCCGGCAACGAAGGTCATCGACCTTAAGGGCCGCCGCGTCATTCCCGGCCTCAACGACTCGCATCTCCACCTGATCCGCGGCGGCTTGAACTACAATTTGGAACTCCGCTGGGACGGCGTGCCCTCGCTCGCGGACGCGCTCCGGATGCTCAAGCTGCAAGCCGAGCGGACGCCCGCGCCGCAATGGGTGCGGGTGGTCGGAAGCTGGAGCGAATTCCAATTCGCCGAGCGCCGGATGCCGACGTTAGAGGAAATCAACGCCGCCGCGCCGGATACGCCGGTTTTCATCTTGCACCTTTACTGCCGGGCATTGCTGAACCGCGCCGCGCTCCGCGCCTGCGGTTACACCCGCGACACGCCGAACCCGCCGGGCGGGGAAATCCAGCGTGACAAGAACGGCGATCCGACCGGTCTGCTCATCGCCCGCCCGAACGCGATGATCCTTTACGCCACTCTGGCAAAAGGCCCGAAACTTCCGCCGGAGTATCAATATAACTCGTCGCGGCAGTTCATGCGCGAGTTGAACCGGTTAGGCGTCACAAGCTGCATCGACGCCGGCGGCGGATTTCAAAACTATCCAGACGATTACGAGATCGTCCGCCAGCTTCATGATCGCGGCGAGTTGACGGTTAGAATCGCCTACAATCTTTTCACCCAAAAGCCCAAGGAGGAGAAAGACGACTTCGCCCGCTGGATGCGGATGACGAAACCCGGCGAAGGTGATCCGTTTTTCCGTATGAATGGAGCCGGGGAAATGCTGGTGTTCTCCGCTGCGGACTTCGAGGACTTCCTCGAACCCCGACCGGATCTATCACCTGGCATGGAGGGCGAGTTGGAGAAAGTGGTGACGATGCTCGCCTCCAATCGCTGGCCGTTCCGCCTCCACGCGACTTATGATGAATCGATCACGCGCTTCCTCGACGTTTTCGAGCGCGTCAACCGCGAGGCTCCGCTTCACGACCTGCATTGGTTCCTCGATCACTGCGAAACGATTTCCGACCGCAACCTCGAACGACTCCACACGCTCGGCGGCGGCATCGCGGTCCAGCACCGGATGGCGTTCCAAGGCGAGTATTTCGTGGATCGCTACGGCGCGAAAGCCGCCGAACGCACGCCGCCAATCCGCCGGATGTTGGAGATGGGCATTCCGGTGGGCGCGGGCACCGATGCGACGCGGGTGGCGAACTACAATCCATTCAACTCGCTCTACTGGCTGGTCAGCGGTCGCACGCTCGGCGGACTCGAACTCTATCCAGAGCAGAACCGTCTCAGCCGCGAGGAGGCGCTGCGTCTCTACACTAACGGCTCCGCGTGGTTCTCCGGCGAGCAGCAGGAAAAGGGCATGCTAACCGCCGGGCGCTACGCCGATCTGGTCGTGCTGACGGAAGACTATTTTCTCATTCCCGAGGAGCGCATCCGCGACCTGGAATCGATTCTAACCATCGTGGACGGCAAGCCGGTTTATGCCGTCGGCGATTTTCAGGATCTATCACCCGCCGCCCTGCCCGTGATGCCTGACTGGTCGCCCGTCGCGAAATTCGGCGGCTACGGCGCACCCTACTATCAGAAGCTTGCCGTGCCACAGCGCCACGTCCACACATCGTCTTGCGGCGGCCTTCAGAAACCGCGCGGCTCCACTGGACTCTCGGAACTCTGGGACTCCGGCTGTGACTGCTTTGCCTTCTGAACGTGCTGTATGAAGCAATTGGCAAAGCGTCTGCTAGTTT
>JAYVEJ010000638.1:0-3352 GCA_043748885.1 Luteolibacter sp.
TGTTGAGGTCCGTGAACTTTGCCTGCTGGTGATTTGGAAACTTCGCATGCGAAGTGTAATCGCGAGGTGGTTCGGGTAGTCCCTTCAAAGCTTCACCAACCGTAGTAAACTTTTTAATGATAGTTCCCGGAAAAGAAAAAGCTCCACACACATCTCGTCGTCTCCCTACTAGCAGGAAGCGATCTCGGGATTGTGCCAATCCAAAATTGGCGGAATTAACAAGGCGATGGGAAATCTCATAATCCGCGAACTTCTCATGCATCAGAGCGATATAATCTTTACCCCGCTTTTGGCCGAAGATTGCGACATTCTCAAAGAAGAAAAATCGAGGATAGAGTTCCTCGACAATCCTGATGTATTCGTTCACCAAATCGTTGCGTGTATCACCCAGATGGGCACCACGCTTTTGCTTTGAAAATCCTTGGCATGGCGGACCACCCGCAAATAGATCCAGTTCCCCGCGCTTTAATCCGATGTCATCCAATAGATCCGCACCTTTAACATTTTTTGCATCTGCTACGATGGCATGATTGCCAAGATTGCGGTTATGGGTTTGCACGGATGGGGAATCAATGTCGAATGCCTTGGCAATTTCAAATCCGGCTCTTGTGAGACCCAGAGACATTCCCCCTGGTCCGCAAAATCCCTCAATCAGCTTGTAAGTCTTTTTCTGGCGAGAGAGGGCGGACTCGATTTGTTGCCGCAGTTCGGTAAAGTCGTCCCTGACGAAATTTCATCGCAGGAAGGTGGCGAACGGCCTGCATCGTGTCAAGCGTTTAGGGACTACAGCCCTCAACCGAAATCCCCCAGATCGTGTATGAAACTCGGCGTGCCGGAGCCAGAAGCCCAGAAAATTGTTCATCGCGTTGTCGATCTCCTGAAGCAGCAGCGGGAGTCCTTGGGCTGGTCACAACGCGCGTTGGCGGCGCGGGCGGGCCTCGACCCGAAGACCGTGAATCTCATTGAAAGGAAAGACCGAAGTCCGACACTTTTCACGCTGGCATTGCTTTCCGAAGCGATGGGAGCGCGGCTCTCGGATTTGCTCGGACAGGCTGAATCAGTCACAAAAAAGTGCCCGTGAAATACGCATACAAGGATTTACAAAAAGTCGTCAATCGTCATGGTTTCGGACCACAATGCCACGAGGCCGTTGGTGCAATGCTCTATGCCGCTGAGAAGGTTTTGTCAGAATGTGAACGGCAACTATTGACTTCCAAAGTTCCGGGTAAGAACTATTTTTCTTTCGTCGCCGAATCTGGACTTAGGTCGCGACCGATTAACTTCGGGCTGTTTTCAACTTCAGTTTTGACATCTTCGGAAAAGTTTCTGGATATTCTGTCCGGCAACCGGCACGCGTATTCCTCTGCTGACATTACAACTGTTGTTTATACTGTATCCATCGCGTGCTGCTCTGCCATCGACGTGATTTCAAAGTCGGATAGAAAAACGCAGGGAACACTTTTCGAGTGGTTGTGCGCAGCATTGGTGCAAGCCACCTTGAATGTCGTCCCGACGCGTTCTCTTGATGTCTTGAATCTTGACTTGAAAGGCAAACTTCCCACCGATTTCATATTTGACCTAAGCATCGAAAAACCAAAGTTTCACCTACCGGTCAAAACATCGACGCGTGAACGCATCATACAGGTGTGGGCACATCAGCGGGTTCTCGACGGCGTCTATGGAACTGGACGTTTCCTAGCAATGCCGTTCATACTAACTGAAACCAAGCTGGATTTGAAAACGTTCGCAGTCACGGAAATTTGTTTGCCGTGGCAATGGCGACTATACCAAATGCACATCGCAAACTTGTGGAACGTTTGCTATCTTGATGTTCCCGTCGATTATCTGAAACTGAATAGTGTTTTCCCGCCGGTTCATGTGGTGACTGTGGGTGACATCTTGGCGGCAGGTGGTGCTATCGACATTTTACTTCAAGCTCACCGGCTTTGATCAGCCCGGCACCTTGTCCAACTGGAACGCATCATGCACCGCCCGCGCGGCGTCTTCGATCCGTGGCTCGTCCACGGTCACGGCGATCTTGATTTCCGAGGTGGAAATCATCCCGATGTTGATGCCTGCGTCGCCAAGGGCTTTGAACATGGTGGCGGCGACACCCGAGTGGGAGCGCATGCCGATGCCGACGGCGGAGAGTTTCGCGATCCCGGATTCCGTCTCGATCTTCGAGTTTGGCATGGTGGAAAGCAGCGGCTTGAGCGCGGCTTGGGCTTTGCCGAGGTCGCTGGAATGCATCGTGAACGAGTGGCGGGCGAAGCCGTCGTGGGCGATGTTAGAGACGATCATGTCCAGGTTAATTTCCGCCTCGCCGAGGGCACCGAGGATCATGCCGGACATGCCGGGAGCGTCGGGGATGCCGGTGATGGTGACCCGCGCTTGCGAGCGTTCGATCGAGACGCCGCGGATGACGACGTTTTCCATGTTGGGATGTTCTTCTAACACGAGGGTTCCAGGGTTGTCGTTGAGCGATGAGCGGACTTCGAAAATGACGCCGAATTTCTTGGCAAACTCGACCGAGCGGGATTGCATGACTTTAGAGCCGGACGAGGCCATTTCTAACATTTCGTCGTAGGAAATCTCCGGCAGTTTGCGGGCGTTTTTGACGATCCGCGGGTCGCAGGTATAGACGCCGTCCACGTCGGTGAGGATCTGGCAGACATCCGCTTTGAGCGCAGCGGCGACCGCGATGGCGGTTAGATCCGAGCCGCCGCGGCCGAGGGTGTGGATCATGCCGTCCGGCGTCACGCCTTGGAAACCGGCGACGACTAGCGATTTTCCCGCGTCGAGGAAACTCTGCATCAGCGACGGGTCCATGTTGAGAATGCGGCCGCGCGTGTGGGAGCCGGTGGTGTGGATGCCGGCTTGGCCCCCGGTCACTGAGGCGGCGTCCACGCCGATTTCGTGCAGGGCGATGGCGAGCAGGGCGATCGACTGCTGTTCGCCGGTGGCAAGCAGCACGTCGAGTTCGCGCTCGCTGGGATTTTCGGAAATCTCCTTGGCCATCTTGATCAGGTTGTCGGTCATCCCCGACATGGCGGAAACCACCGCGACGACTCGGTTGCCCTCGTCGCGAGTGCGTTTCATCCGGGCGGCGACGTTGCGGATTCGGTCGAGCGAGCCGACGGAAGTGCCGCCGTATTTTTGGACAATGAGTGCCATGGGTGTTTCAATCCGCGCCCTCCGAGTATGGGGCGACCAGCCCGGAGTGAAGGGGAACTTCGCAAACTTGGCAAGAATTTGAAGCACCCAGATGAATGCGCGTCCTCAGCTTTGGGCCCGGTCTTGACCATCACAAACTCGGAGGGGCGCCCAGATTTCACCCCACCTTGGCGGTTCG
>JAYVEJ010000639.1:0-8731 GCA_043748885.1 Luteolibacter sp.
TTTGCGCTGGATGCGGGCGGCGAAGGCTCCGTCGGTCTGGTCGCGGAAGGGCAGCGCGTCGCGGGTGGAGATGAGTGCGAACTCAGGGTGGTCTGCTAGAAATGCTTCGATCAGGCCAAGGTTCTCGGTGTGCTCGATGGAGCAGGTGGAATAGACGATGCGGCCGCCGGGCTTGAGGCAGGCCACGGCGTTTTCGAGAATCTTGCGCTGGGTGATGGCGATTTTGTCGATATCGGGCGCTTGCAAACGCCAGCGAACATCGACGCGGCGGCGGATCACTCCAGTGTTAGAGCAGGGCACGTCCAGTAGAATGCCGTCGAAGCTGTTATGCCATTCCGCAGGCGCGGGGCGGGTCCAGTCGTGGACAGCGATGGTGGCTTGGCCGACATGCAGGCGGGCGAGATTTTCCTCCAGCCGAGGCAGGCGTTTTTCATTGGAGTCGGTGCAAACCAAGCCGTCGCCGCCACCGAGTGCGGCGGCGATGAGGAATGCTTTTCCGCCCGGAGCAGCGCAGGCATCGAGAATGCGCTCGCCGGGTTGTGGCGCTAACAACTCGACGCAGTGGCGAGTGGCGGGGTCTTGGATATACACGGAGCCGGATGCAAGCAGCGAAGTCGGTAGCGAGCCGTCGATTTGATAGAAGCCCGGTGCGTTTTCCAACGGGGTGCCCGGCAGCGGCTCCGGCGCGGGGGCGAGGGGATTGACCCGGAAATAATTGACCGCAGGAAGGTTGTCCCACTCCATCAATGAGATCGCGTTGCGGGTGCCGAAGGCGGCGCGCCAACGGTTGTAAAGCCAGTCTGGATGCGAGTGGGCGACCGGTTGTGGGACTTCTGAAATTTCCTCTAGCAGCGGCTTGCGGGCGACCGTCGCGCGGCGCAGCACGGCATTGATTAGGCTACGGACGCTGGCTTTGCCGGCCTCCACGGTTTCATTGACGGCAGCATGATCGGGCAGGCCTAGGATCAACAACTGCACCAGCCCGACGCGCAAGATGTCGCGGGTTTCCGCATCGACTTTACCGTCGCGCAGCTTGCCGATCCAGTGGTCTAACAACCTGCGATGCCGCAGCACGCCGAAGAGGATGGCTTGCAGCAAACCGCGGTCGGCGGAGGAGAGTTTGCGGCGTTGGGCGTGGCGCTCGATGAGGGTGTCTGCGTAGTCCTGACCCTTGGCCCAAGCACGGAGGGCGGAGACGGCGGCTTGGCGGACGTGAAAATTTTTGGCGGGCATGGAGTCGGACGAATGGGCGTAGGCGCGATCACGTTATGGTGACGGCGTCGGGAGTGGGATATCCCTATTTCGCTGTCGGGACAATGGACAGCAAAATCAGGCTGGCAGGCCCCGGGAGCTCCCCCTCCGGGGCCAGCGGGTTGGGATTTGAGAGGCGATGGTGGAAAAGTTTCCCCGCCATCAAAGAGTGGCCACCGGAATGAAATTGACTAAAATTCTGATCACTTTAGCGTGCGGGCATGATCAAGCGGCAGCTTAGTATTTCCGAGTTCAAGGCACACTGCACCGAGCAAATACGGACCGTTGAAAATGAGGGCGGCATCATCGAGCTGACTCGCCACGGCAAACCGGTGGCGGTGGTTTGCAAGCCAGGTGATGTCATTGTGCCGCGCCCCGACGCGAAAACCCTGCGCGATTGGATGGGTTCGCTCGCCGGCAGCATCGGGTTTGCGACGGACTATGATCCCGAGGAACCCGCGTTCGCCCCGGAAGACTGGGAGGATCACCCGGCCAACCGCGCGAAGCTATGAACTACCTGCTAGATACGAACGCTTGGATCCAGCTTGGGCAGGCTCCCACCCAAATCCCGCTTAGGGTCCGCAAGATTTTGCTGAATGAGGAGACTCTTGCTCTGTCACCGATCAGCATCATCGAGATCGCCCAAAAACAAACCAATGGGCGGCTCACCCTGAGTGCGCCCCTTGAAGAATGGGTGTCCAAAGCGCTGTTCGATGGCTTAAAACTACTGCCACTCACTCCAGAGATCGCCTGCGATGCTTACCGCATCCCCGATTTCCATGGCGATCCTGCCGACCGGATCATCGCAGCCACCGCGCGAGCTCATCATCTCACGGTGGTCACCTGTGACCGGAAGCTGATCGCATCTCCGCATGTGAAGACGCTTTCGACGCGGTGATGGCTTTATCACTTCACGCGCCGAGCACGTCGTCCATCGCATCGATGAGTTCCTGCATGGTGGCGACGGTTTCGTTGCCCATGTTAGAGATGCGGAAGGTGGTGCCTTTGATTTTGCCGTAGCCGCCGTTGATCAGGAAGTTGTGTTTGGTTTTGAGGTTCTTGATGAAGCCGGATAGATCGAAGCCTTCGGGCGTCTTGAAACAAGTGAGCGCGAATGAGCGGCGGCCTTCCGGCGCGAAGAGTTCGAAGCCGTGTTTGGCACCCCAAGCGGCGATCATGGCATTGGTTTGTGCATGGCGAGCTTGGCGGGCGGCGAAGCCTTCTTTGGCAATTTCACCGAGGATGTATTGCAGGCCGTAGATGATGGAAATGGCGGGCGTGGAAGGCGTGTTGTTGACGGCGGCGTTCTTGGCAAACTCGATGAAGTCGAAGTAGTAGCCGCGGTTAGAGTTGGCCTTGGCGCGCTCCATGCCGGCTTCGGAAACGGCGAACACAGCGAGGCCGGGTGGCAGCGCGAGCGCCTTTTGCACGCCGGCTAACATGACGTCGATGTGGTTCGCATCCATCTCCACCGGCACGGTGGAGAGTGAGGAAACGGAATCCACGATGAGCAGGGTGTCCGGGAAGGATTTTACCACGTTGCAAATGCCGGTTAGGTCGTTGAGGACGCCGGTGGAAGTTTCCGAGTGGATGAAGGTGACGGTATCGAAGCCGCCTTCGGCAAGCTTGGCTCTAACGGCCTCGGGGTCGATGGCGTCACCCCACTCGGCTTGCACGGCCTCTGCCTCGAAGCCGCATTTTTTGGCCACGTCTAACCATTTGTCGGAGAACGCGCCGCAGCAGAGGCAGAGGACTTTTTTCTTCGCGAGGTTGCGCAGAGCGCCTTCCATCACACCCCAAGCGGAGGAGGTGGCGAGAAATACGGGACGCGCGGTGCCGAAGATTTCCTGCAGGCCGGGCTGGGTCGAGGCGTAGAGTTCCTCGAAATCCTTGCCACGGTGGCCAATCATGGTTTGGGACATGGCAGCGAAGGTTTCCTTCGAAACATCGACGGGCCCCGGTGCGAAAAGTTTGGGTGAAGACATTGAGTTAGAAGTTATGGAAGAAGGTTGTAGCTGCTGAGGAGGTAGGTGAGCTGGGAGGTGGCGGCGGCACTCATCGGGGCGAGTGGCAGGCGGAGATCTGGCAAACAGTGGCCTTGAAGGGCGACGGCGGTCTTGACCGGGACTGGGTTCACGTCCAGCGACATCAGGCCGCGCATCAGCGGATAGTATTGCTTTTGAAGGACGAGGGCTGCTGGGAAATTTCCTGATAGACAAGCTTTGACTAGCTGAACCATCACCTCGGGGATGAGGTTAGAGGCGACGGAAACTAGGCCGGTGGCACCGCAAGAAACGAAGGGCAGCATCAGCGGATCGTCGCCGCAGAGGATGCCGAAATCGGCGGGCAGGGCTTGGACGAGCTGGTTGATGCGATCCACCGAGCCGCCGGCTTCCTTGATGGCGACGATGGTCGGGCAGTCGGCGGCGAGGCGCGCGGTAGTTTCTGGGGCGATCTCGATGGAGGCGCGACCGGGCACGCTGTAGAGCATGATCGGCAGGTGGGTTGACTCGGCGATGGCCTTGAAATGGAGGTAGAGACCTTCCTGCGAGGGCTTGTTATAGTATGGGCAAACTTGCAGCGAGCCGGTCGCGCCGAGGGCTTCGGCGGCTTCAGTTAGTTCGATGGCTTCGGCGGTGGCGTTGGCCCCGGTGCCGGCGACTACTTGGCAGCGGCCAGCGGCGAATTCCACCGCGAGGCGGATCACTTCGAGGTGTTCCTCGGTGTCGAGCGTGGGGGATTCCCCGGTGGTACCGACGGGGACGATGCCGTCGATCCCGGCGGCGATTTGCCGTTCGATCAGGGATTGGAAGGCAGGGACGTCGATGGCGCCGTTGCGAAACGGAGTGATGAGAGCGGTGTAAGTGCCGGAAAAGGTCATGGCGGGCGGACGATGGACAAACTTAGCCGCAGGTCCAAGCTGTATCCTGCGGGGAGTGGAAATTTCCAGCCGCCTTTCTCCTAACGGCCCTACGACCGCTCGGGAAACTCGCTCTGCCAGCGCACCAGCGCCTTGCGGATTTCCGCCGCCTCGCGAGAGGGACTGAGTTCCCAGATCAACGGACAATCCGCCGGAAAAAATTTCAACAACGCGGCATAGTCCAAGCTGCCGCTGAAAGGCGTCCGATGGTCCCGCGCTGGCCATTGCACGTCATGCACATGCCCGCCTAGCAGGTGTGGGGCAATTTTTTCTAACCACTCGAGGTGGTCCAGCAGCCCGAGGTTGTGCTTCAACTGAACGTGCCCGAAATCATGCCAATAGCCGACCCACGGATTCTCGGCGAAGTGCGTTTGCAGCGCGATCATTTCACGCTCAGTCGGGATGTCTTCGAAGCGTGAGCGGGATTCGATGGCCAGCTTCACCCCCACTTCCGCTGCCCGCGTGGCGATGGTGGTGAGTGCCTCCATCGCTCGCTGGAAATACAGCGGGCCGAGCTTTTCGCGCTTTTTCACAAACGCGAGTTTCGCCGTGATGTAGTCCGCAGTGTGCTGGCCACCGGCTGCCACTGTGGTCGTTAGAGGTCGCGTCCAGGCCTTCGGGTTGAGTGGCACCGAGCCCATGTGGAGCACCAAGTATTGCGCCTTGAACTGCGCCGCGATGTCGAGGGTGCGCAGCGTCATGTCCATCGCCCGCTGCCGGTCGAAGGCGCGGTGCGAGGTGAATTCGTAAGCGTCCGGCGCATCGATCATTACCTCGACGGGCGCGGGAAAATAGTTGTGAACGCCCGAGCAAGTGAACAACCCGCGCTCGTGGGCCTTCATGATGCCCGGCAGTTTTGCGATGGTCATGCCGTGCGATAGCTCGATGTTAGAAAAGCCGAGTTCCACAATCTCTTCGATCATCGACTCGCCGTCGGTGTGGCGGTGGTTGTTCCAGCAGGATGAAAAGGCGAGCATGGGAAGTTCACAACGGACGCACCTTGATATTGCGGAAGGAAATCGAGCCATGGTCGCCTTGCAAGGCGAGATAGCCTTTGGCGGATTTCGCGAAGAAGGGCATCTTGCCGAACTTGCTCTTCGCCACGCGGGCTTTGAAATCGTCGCTGCCCATCACATATTCGAAGTATTTCACGCCATTGATTTCGTGGAAGCACTTCTCTGGCGTGACCACCAGGCGGACGTGGTTCCACTCGCCGGCGGGCTTGGTCGCATCGAGGATCTCGCCGGTCTTGGGATCGACGGGTGGCTGATAGAGTTGGTAGAGCCAGCCGCATTTCTGCGCATCAGCCGCTGTAGAATTGTCTTGGAGTTGGAACTCTGGACCGGTCGCCCACACCGTGGTTGCTTCTTCGGTGACATGGAAAATGATGCCGCTGTTACCGCCTTTTGAAATGTTAAATTCCAAGTCCAGCTCGAAGGCTCCGAACTGTTCCTGGGTCACGATGTCGCCCGCATCGTGGGGATCGGCGCAGACTAACAGGCCGTCCTTGACCACCCACCCGGGGCGAATGTCCTTCTTTTTAAAATTGCTCCAGCCATCCAGGCTCTTGCCGTCGAACAACAATTTCCAACCGGCGGATTTTTCCTTGTCAGTGAGGGTGTTAGGCTTCGACTCATCTGGAGCCGCGAGGCAGAGCGTCGGCAGGAGGGCACAGGCGAGAAGGAACCATCGGTTTTTTTTCATCGCCGGAGATTTATGAAGCGGGCGTGGCGGTGACCAGAAAAACTAGCGGAGCAGCGGTTATTTTTCGTGAAAGCCGATCTGTCGTTTAGGCAGCGCGGGTGGTGGGTTCAATAGTGGCTGCAGCTCGCGCCAAATGACTCGCAGGGCGTCGTCGTGCTTGAGGAGAGTGGCATCTATCTGGGCAAGTCGGTTGAGGACATCCGTCTGAGCAAGCAGAATTTCCCGCTGTTTGATAAACACGCGGACGACATGGACGCTCATCTTCACCGCATCCGGGCTGTTGAGGACGTTAGCCGCCATCAACGCGCCGTGTTCGGTGAACGCGTAGGGTCGGGTGCGGGAAAATTTGAGGCGAGGGAGGTGGTCACAGTTTGTGACCACCTCGGCTTTCTCCTCCGCAGTCAGTTGAAACATGAAGTCGTCAGGGAACCGGTTGGCATTGCGTTTGATCGCTTGATTGAGAGCTTTGGTCGGCACGCCGTAGAGTCCGGCGAGATCGGCATCGAGGATGACCTTTTGCTGGCGCAATGTTAGAATCAGGGTTTCCAGCGGGGTGGAGGGTTTCATGGTTAGAAGCTGGCAGACTATCCAACCGGCGGCTCGAAGGAAGGGAAAAGGCAGTGGCTTAGTCCGTAAGATTCCAGCCTGAGTTGCGCAATGCAGGGCAACGAGAAATTCTCAGGGATGTTATCTGGAGAGACTGACGTCCACACTCCAATTCTGCCGTGCTGATAGAAAATGCCAGCATGATTGTATTTCCGCAAACATCACTGGTTATCTCCCGAACCATTTCCTACAACGGCAGCAATCATGAAACCTACCGAAGGAAGTCCGATCATTTGTGGAACCGATTTTTCCGAGAAATCCCAAGAGGCAGCAAATATCGCGGCCGCTATCGCCACCCGGCTAAATTCCCCGTTGGTGCTGGTCCACGCGCATTTGAGAATCGTGCATGCACTCATCCCGGAACTGAACGGGACGCCAGCTCACCTGCGGGAATGCTTGCACCAAGAGGCCGAGCGCCTGCGGGCAACCGGCGTGATCGTCGAAGAAATTTATTCCGAGGGAACCCCGAGCGTCGTCCTCGCGCGCATTGCGAGCGAACGAAATGCCCGGCTGCTGGTGGTTTCCTCGCTCGGGCTGCATGGCTCCTCGCGCTGGTTAATTGGCAGTGTGGCGGAGCGGACTGCTGAGGCGTCAACGGTGCCGACCTTGGTCGTGCGCAAGTCCGCACCTTTCGAAAAGTGGGCGCGTGGCGAGCAACCGTTGAAGGTATTTGTGGCCACGGATTTCGGCTCCAGCTCGGATGCTGCCCTGCGCTGGGTCGCGGAGCTTCAGAAAATCGGCCCATGTGAGGTGGTCGCAGGCTACGTCTCGTGGCCACCAGAGGAGGCTGCGCGGTTGGGTATTGTGGCCAGTCCAGAGTCGGGTTGTGATCTGCCGGCGATGCACGGGGTGTTGGAACGGGATTTGCCCGGCATGAGAAGCATCTTGGAACGCGATTTGCGGGAGAAAGCGCGGCGGCTGCTGGGTCGTGAGAATGTGACGGTGCAAGTGGATTGGAATCTGGGGCGCGCGGATCCCCCGCTTGTGGGGATGGCGGTGGAAGCGAAGGCCGATCTGGTCGTCGTCGGCACTCACCAACGCAGCGGCTTGAGCTGGCTGCGCGAGGGTTCGGTATCGCGGGGTATCCTCAATTATGCGCCGATGAGCGTTGCGTGCATTCCAAAGCCTCCAGCCACCAGGATGGCTGGCCCGTTTGTCCGCAAATGTCTGCGGGTGCTGGTGGCCGTCGATCTCGACGAACCCCACGGCTTTGCCGCAGCGTATGCTTATTCGATCGTCAATCCGGGCGGGATTGTGCGGCTGGTTTATAATTACGTGCCTTCATTAAATCTTTTGCAGCCCAACGAGGAAGACCAACGCACCGCGAAATTTGAGGAAAAACTCCGCGCACTCGTCCCAGAGAAATCTGAGGGATCGACGGTCACCAGCGAAGTGGAAGTCACGGAAAGCTGGGAAACGGCTGAGGCGATTTGCGCTGCGGCCGAGCGCTTCGGGGCAGACATCGTTTGCGTCGGTGGCCACACCCGTCCGGGCTTTACCGCAAAGGTATTGGGCTCAGTTTCGCTTGCGGTGCTGCGACTCTGCCGGCGGCCAGTGTTGGTCGTACGGCCGCCCACTGAGTAAGCAAAATGGTTAGTCCGCATCAAAAAACACGAGTGCAACTCCAGTGACCTGACCTCTCAAGCGCAACGGTTCCGGCAGTGCCATGATGAAAAGTAGCGGAAACTTCGAAGGATTGATCAACAGCAACTTGCGCTCCAAGCTCGCCCGCGTGATGCCTTCCCCTAACGTGTGATGAATGCGGCTGTGCATGTGGCTGGAGAAATCGCGGAGTCCCTGAGCCGCCGCAAAATCGCGGTGCTCGGCGCGGGGAATATGGGCACGGCACTGGCCCACTCGCTCGCCGGAAATGGCCATGAAGTCGCGCTCTGGGATCATTTCCCTGCGGTGGTGGAGGACATCCGCCGGCACCGCATGAACCGCCGCTTTTTGCCGGAAATTGCACTCCACGCCGGGATCCGCCCGTGTGTGAGCGCGGTCGAGTGCGTCGCGGGTGCAAGCCTCGTGGTGGTGAGTGTGCCATCGGCTTTCGTCGGTTCTACGCTTCTGCCGTTAGTTTCCGTGCTGGCGAGAGACGCAGTTTTGTTAAACGTCGCCAAGGGGTTTGCGCCTGCTAGCTGCGAGCTGATTCCAGATTTCCTGGGGCGGCTGGCACCGGATCATTCTTGCGTGCAATTGGCGGGACCGGCCATCGCCAATGAAATGGCGCGGGGTGTGCCTGCCTATATC
>JAYVEJ010000640.1:0-8728 GCA_043748885.1 Luteolibacter sp.
GCCAAATGTCGATATCCTTGGTGTAACGGGGCTGGGAATGATGAATCACCGCATAACCTCCTGCCACCAAATAGCGGACATTACACTCGGCTAAGATGCGTAACAGATCTTTGAAGTCGGAGTTCATCAGGGTGCATTCCTTTCATGCCGCACCAGTAGTCGGTGACCAGTTCCCAAGCGGCTTGGCGACGGGCTGTCCCACTGAGTGCTTGCCAGTCCTTGACTTGCTGGCAGCGCAATTCCTCGTGCGAGCTGAACTTGCGGATCGTCCAATGCGAACGGTCTTTGATGGGCTGAGTCACGGTTTTTAAATAACGGACCGAGGAGAAGCAGGCAAGTTTCGAGTTTTCTGCTAGGCAGCTCGCACCCAACGAAAAACCCCGCCTTTGCAGGCGGGGTTGATTGACCGAAACGGGGATGGCGGAGCGGACGGGACTCGAACCCGCGACCTCCAACGTGACAGGCTGGCGCTCTAACCAACTGAGCTACCGCTCCATGTCCCGCTCGGGTGCGGGAAGCTATGGACCCGCCCCGGACAGCGCAATCTCTTTTTTGGGATTTTCTTCACGCCTGCTTTTTCGGTTAGGATAGGGCTTCCACCACTGCTTCTAACGACGCCAAATCCTCGACGGAATGGACGCTGGCCTCCTTGTCGATTTTTGAAATGAGTCCGGCGATCACCTTGCCGGGACCGAGTTCGAGGAAGGTCGTATGGCCTATCGCGATCAGCGCTTGGATCGATTCCGTCCAACGCACCGAGCCGGTGACTTGCATTTCCAACATCCTGCGAATCTCGGCAGGGTCGGAAACCGCAGTCGCCCCGAAATTGCAAATGACTGGCAGGGCAGGCGGCTGGATGTAAACCGTGGCCAGTTCGGCGGCTAACAACTTCTGTGCGCTTTGCATCAGCCGCGAGTGATACGCTCCGGCGACGTTCAGCTTGATCGCGCGGCGGATGCCGAAATCCTTGGCTTGGGCGATCGCGGCATCGATCCCCGCCACCCTCCCGGAAATCACGATTTGTCCCGGCGCATTGAGATTCGCGACATCCACGTCGCTCGCAGCAGCGAGTGCGCGGACTTGCATTTCATCGCCGCCGATCATCGCGGCCATCGCGCCCTCAGTCGCCTGACACGCTGCTTCCATGAATTCCCCACGGCGGGCGACGAGCTGCAGTCCGTCTTCAAACGAAAAACTTCCCGCCGCTGCGTGAGCCGTGAATTCTCCTAACGAAAGCCCCGCCGCAGCGACTGGCACCAAGTTAGGCAACCTCTCGCGGACCAAGGCCAGCGCCATCAGCCCGTGCAGATAGAGGGCGGGCTGGCAGCGCGAGGTTTTGGTTAGTTCGTCGTCGGGGCCGTCGAACATGATGTCCGAGAGCGGAAATCCCAGCGTCTTGTCGGCCAGCATGGCCATCTTGCGGGCGGTGGCGGAGCTTTCCACCCAATCCTTGCCCATGGCCACTTTCTGGGCGCCCTGTCCGGAGAATAAAAGAACGATTTGGCTCATGTCCGGCGACGTTTAGGGAAATCCCACCCGCTAGGAAAGGGGAAATACTCGCAGCCATCGCAAGAAAAACCGCGAATGGACGTGAACGCGAATGAACGGGCAATGAGATGTTTAAAATCAAAAATTTGCGGTGAGTCCAAACCGTCATCCGCAGCGGGGGAAACGGGGATTTTTGCCACAACTTGAAAAGTCGCGTCCATTCGTGACGTCCATTCGCGGTTGGTTTTCTCAAGATGAGGTCGCCCTAGGAACGCGCTTTCATGATCTCTTTTTACGATTGCAAATCAGGTGGCTGGGGCCAGTCGTTGCAGCAGCAGCGCGGAAACGAAGGCAAGGGGAGGAATCAAGAAACAAGCAAGCACCATAGGCCATGCGCTTATGAAAGTCATCGCCACCGGCAGCAGCACCATCCAATCCACGAACGGGATCCCCGCCAGCAGGCCGGACACCAATTTGGGCACGGGCTTGCGCCAAAATCTCAGGCAAAAACTGGTCCACGCCAGATACGGCAGAACGCCCCAGATGCTTGGTAGTCGATCAAGAACGAAGCCCCTATTTCCCAAGGCCACCATCACGACCGTCACAAGCAGAAGTCCGCGCGCCATCACTGCCACCCACTTCGGTGGCTCTTTCATGGACTCATATCGTGCGCTCACGGATAGGCCCATGATGTAGCAAAAAAGCGCACAAGCCACCGGATAGATCATCACCAGATCAGGAGAGAATGCTATAAATCCCATCACCGGAAGCAGTGCCCGGCACATCCCCATCGGCACCACCGCCCAAGCACTCCGCTTGTGGCACACCGTATAAATCACGATCCAAAAAACGATTCCTCCCGCCACAATGCCGCTCCGTAAATCTGCGGCCCACGCCAAGCCCACTCCCGCACTTATTAGGCAAACCGCTAGTCCCAAATACAAACGCGGTGCAAACAGCCCCCGTGGCAATGCCCGCTCCGGACGATGCTTCGCATCCCAGACACGATCCATCCAGTCGTTGAAAAAGTTTCCTCCGACGTAAAGCATTACCCCGGCACTCGCTAGAGAAGCCGCCAGCATCCATGGTCCGCGAGGTGTCCGCTCCTCGGAATAGACCATCATGATGGTTCCAAGCACCACCCCGACCCACACATTGCTCACCACGCTCGGGATATTCGCGACTCGGGCGGTGGACAGTAGGGCGTGGAGTTTTCCTGCGCAGTTCATCAATCCGCGGATCATGCGCGGAATCCGCCGGACCTCCCAAGCAAATTCCCGCGTGTCGTCCTTCGCAGTATGAACGAGGCCAGATTCCGGGGGGTGAAAAAACCCTTCGACGTGCTTGGGAACGCGGGGTAGTAAAGGCGTGTTATGAAAAAACTTTGGATTGTTCTAATCGCCATTATTGGGTTGGCCGTCGTACTCGCACTATCAGTCGCGGGCAGCTATAACGGCCTCGTCGGGAAACAGCAGGGAGTGGATGCGGCGTGGGCGAATGTGCTCAACCAGTATCAGCGCCGCGCGGACTTGGTGCCGAACTTGGTGAAGACCGTGGAGGGTTCCGCAAATTTCGAGAAATCCACGCTGGAGAGTGTGGTGAATGCGCGTGCGTCGGTGGGCAAGGTGACCATTGACCCAAACAAGTCGCCGGAAGATCCGGCGACGCTGCAAAAATTTCAAGCGGCGCAAGGGCAGTTCAGCAGCGCGTTGAGCCGGTTGTTAGTGGTTGCGGAAAATTATCCGGACTTGAAGGCGAGCGCGGGATTCCGCGACTTGCAGGCGCAGCTTGAGGGCACCGAGAACCGCATTGCAGTGGAGCGCGGTCGCTTCAACGAGGTGGCGAAGGACTACAACACAGGCGTGCGGAAGTTTCCGGCAGTGTTGTTTGCGGGGATGTTAGGATTCCACCCGAAGCCGTATTTCCAAGCCGATGCCGGTGCCGAGAAGACACCCGAGGTGAAGTTTGACTTCGGCGGCAAGGCGGCGCCTGCCAACGGTCGATGAGCGGAACCCGCCATTTTCCGGCAATTTTCGCGACCCTGCTATTATGGCTGGTGGGCTGGGGATGGAGTGCCCAAGCGGCGGCTCCATTGCCTGTTAGCCCGACGCCGTATTACATTCGCGACGACTTCCAGTGGCTCAGCCCCGCCGCATTCAGCGCACTGGATGCGAAACTCAAGTCCTTCGAGCGGGAAACTTCGTCACAGATCGTGGTCGCGATTTTCCCCAAGATCCCCGAGGGCGAGGAGCTGTTTGATTTTAGCCAGCGCCTGTTCGAGTCATGGAAACCCGGCCAAGCCGACAAGGACAACGGCGTGATTTTCCTGATTTTCGCGGCGGATCGGAAGGTGCGGATTCACACGGGCAAGGGCATGGAAGGGGTATTGCCGGATGCTCGCTGCAAGCAAATCATCGCCGACGTCGTCGCCCCGCAGCTCCGCGCTGGAAACCGCGAGGGCGCGATCAACGCCGGGGTGGAAGCGATGATCGCGGCGGCCAAGGGCGAATACACTGGCACCGGCAAGACGCAGTTAGACGGCTCGCGGCAAGGGGATTCGTCGAGCTGGAGTCCGCTGATTTTCATCCTGCTCATCGTGGGCGTGATCATCCTGCGGGGAATCACGTCGCGCTCATTCACGGCAGCGGACATCATTTTCAGCGTGCTCGGCGCATCGCGAAGTTCTAGCGGCTGGGGTGGTGGCTCGGACAGTGGAGGTGGCGGCGGTTTTTCCGGCGGCGGTGGTGACAGCGGCGGCGGTGGCGCAAGTGGTGGATGGTAAATGCTAACAACACGATGAAGTCCTTCCTATCAACTGATGAAGAAGTTTCGCTAGTCGCGGCGATCCGCGAGCAGGAGGCCCGCACCAGCGCGGAGATTAGAGTCTGCGTGACTCACAAATTCATCTGTCGGCACGAACGATACGCGTGGCGGTTGTTTGCAAAAAGCGGAATGCGTAAAACCGGGCGACGCAACGGTGCGCTCATCGTCATGATGGCCCGGATGAAGAAAGTGGTGATCATCGGTGACAGTGGCTTCGACGCGATGGTCCCCTCTAACTACTGGATAGAAGCCGTGACCGCGATGGTCCGGCAAATGCATGAGGGCGGTCCACTCGACGCGCTGCGCGAAGGTCTGCGACGGCTCGGTGACACATTATCGCTCCACTGGCCGCGCACTGCGGATGATGTGAACGAGCTGCCAGATGAGATTTTAAAGTGAACTCTGACGGGGCGGCCCCATAACAGATAGGGCACTTGCATGGCCCTTGTTGGAAATCGAGGATCTGTTTCTAAACTTGAAGTGATTGCTTGAAATTCCGGGAACGGCACCCCAGTCTGCGCACGCCATGAGTGATGAATCCCGCCCCAAACCGTTGTTTTTTGTCGTCCTCGCCATCGTGATTCTCGGCCTCGTGGCCTACGGATTTCGGTCGGTGATTTTCCCCAAGAGTGAGTCCAGCAAATCGGCTACGATTTCCAAAGACGAGCTAACCGGCGCAAAAGGCGTGGAAGCTGCTGACTCTAACGTGCCGACCACCGTGAAGGAATACGTCTTCAAGCCGAGCGAAAAGCTGCCACCGATCACGCAGACCAGCGGCTATGATCCGATGAACGCCCGCACGGTGAAATTCGCGCTCAACGTCTGGGCCGGCTGGGCTCCGATCATTTTGCAAAATGAGGGCGCGAATCCCGGCAAAATCTGGACCACTCCCGGCGGTGAGCCGTTCAAAGTGGAGCTGGTGCTCATCGACAATCCGGTCGCGATGCGCGACGCCTACGCCTCGGGCAAGGTCCACATCGGCTGGGCGACGCTGGACATGGTGCCGCTGTTCATGGACGAGCTGAAGAAGGATCCACGGATCATGCCGCGCATTTTCCAACAGGTGGATTTCTCGAATGGCGGCGACGGCATCGTGATCCGCAAGAGTGCGGCCCGCGATGCTAACAGCCCGACGATTTCCGACCTCAAGGGTAAAAAAGTGGTGCTCGCCCAAAACTCACCTTCCGAGTATTTCCTGCTCAACGCGCTGGTCAACGGCGGCGTGCAACCGGGCGAAGTGAACTTCATTTACACCGAGGACGCGTTCCAAGCCGCCGCCGCATTCAGCAGCGACAAGTCCATCGCCGCCTGCGTCTCGTGGGCACCAGACATTTACAATCTCAGCGAGATCAAGGGCAATCACCTGCTAGTGAGTACCGCCACGGCTAACAAGCTCATCGCGGACGTGTGGTTCGCCCGCGGCGACTTCGCCCGCGACCATTTGGATATTTGTGAAGGCCTAGTGCGCGGGATTTTCGACGGCATGGAGAAAATGAAAACCGACGCGGGCAAGAAGAGTGCCGCCGGCCACATGTCCAAGCTCTACAGCATCCCCGAGGCCGACACGCTCGGAATGTTAGGCGATGCGCACTCGACCAACTACGCCGAGAACCGCGAATTCTTCATGAACCAAAACAACCCCGCCAACTTCGAGCGGACTTGGAACACCGCCTATTTACTCTATCGGAAAATGAACCGCATCAGCCAAGCGGTGGCGTTCGACAAAGTGATGGATTTCTCGATCCTGCAAAAGCTGGAGAATGAGGAACCCTACAAATCCAGCCGCAACGAATACCAAATCAACTTCGCGCCCAAGACCGTGCAGTCGATCAAGGCCGAGGGCAACGAGATCCTAACCAAGGTGGTGACCCTGCATTTCTATCCAAATTCATGGGATCTGCGTAAGACCATCACCGCCCGTGAGAACGGCAAGGACATCGAGAAACCCTATGAAACCGGCGTGGATGCCGTGCTCGAGGAAGTCGGTAAACTGGCCGGCCAATATGGCGCGGCGAACATCGTGGTGGAGGGCCACACCGACGGTTCGATGCGCGGCCAAGTGAGCTCGCAAATGGTCAAGGAACTCTCCGGTAACCGCGCCGCTGCGGTGAAGACGGAGATCCTCAAAAAGTTCCCTAACTTTAACGCCAATCAGTTTTCCACCGACGGTGCAGGCTGGGATAAACCCTTCGATGCAAATGATCCTAACAACCACGCGCTCAACCGGCGGGTGGAAATTAAGGTAATCGCACTGGAGACTCCTGAGTGAGTGGATGGTTGAGAAGAAGTTGAGAGTTGATGGTTGATAGCAAGACCGAGTGCGCAGTTGAATAGATTCATTAAATGAGTGACTCGAAATACCCAGCGAAACTCCCGCAACCCAGCCTGCGGCACTCATGGTGGAAGCGGGCGCGGACCATCCGTGACACGCCGAGCTATGCCGAAGGGCTGATGTTCGGCGCGGGCTGCATCGGCTTTGTGCTGCTAGTGTGGTGGGCGCTGACCATTGAAGGCCACCGGATTGTGGACGCTTACACGCTGCCAACTCCGGGAGAAACCTTCGCTTCGTTCCCTGATCTGTGGCGGCGGGAGTTGTCACGCAGCATCGTGATTTCGCTGGCGCGGGTGCTCGGTGGCTTCCTGTTAGCCGGTGCCATCGGCGTGCCGCTGGGCGTGATCGCCGGAAGTTATCCGCGGTTAAATGCATTCTTCAAACCGTTGGTGTTGTTTGGCCGCAGCATTCCCATTGCGGCGTTGATCCCGCTGACGATGGTGTGGTTCGGCCTCGGCGAGTTTAACAAAGTGATGTTCATTTTCTTCGCAACCATCGCCTTCGTGATCTTCGACACCGTCAATACGGTGAACGCCGTACCCGACCGCTTCATCGACACTGCATACACCCTCGGTGCTCACGGCTCGCGGAAAAAGGGTGCACGGCTCGCGGCGATCAGTGGCTTGTTTTACGGACTGCTTGTGATGATCGGTTGGTATTTGCTGCGGGACGATCCTGCTAGAACGCTCTCCGTCGAGTTATCCTCCACGGCCGCGTGGTATCGCTTCGCGGGCGGATTCGTGGTGGGGTTCGCGCTGTGGTTCCCCATCGCCGGGCATCAGGTTTTACGCAAAGTGATCTTGCCGTTGGCCTTGCCAGACATCGTCAACAGCCTGCGGCTGATCTTCGGGCTGGCGTTCGGTTATATTATGTTAGCCGAGGTGATCAATGCGCAGACCGGCATCGGCGCACTCATCATCAACAGCCAGCGCCGCGGATTTCAGGAACACATTTATCTGTGCCTCTTCATCATCTCGCTGCTGGCGTGGGCGATTGATCGCTCGATCATGCTGCTGCAGCGCCAGCTTTTTCCTTACATCACTCATGGCGAAAATTGAACTAACCGCTTCGGAACAACCCTGTGAGCTGAAGGACGCGCCGCCGATTGTCGGCGTGCCGTTGGTGGTCGATTTCAAAAACGTGACCAAGACCTACGATGCTGGCACGTCTCGCGAATTCACGGCGATCAAGGATGTTAGTTTCTCGGTGGAGGACATTCCGAAGATTGGTGAATTCATCGGCGTGCTCGGGCCAAGCGGTTGTGGGAAGAGCACGATGTTGCGGCTTATCGCCGGGCTGGCTCCACATTTCCCGGCGAGTTCTGGCTCGGTGTTAGTCCATGGCGAAACGGTGACGGAACCCGGCCCCGACCGTGGATTCGTATTCCAGGATTATGCAAATTTCCCGCATCGCACGGTGCTCGATAATGTGGCCTTCGGTCTCGAATGCCAGCAAGTCCCCACCAAGGAGCGCCGCGAGCGCGCCCGCGAGTGGATCGCCAAGGTCGGCCTCGATCCTAACAAAGACGCGTTGAAATACCCGCATCAGCTTAGCGGCGGCATGAACCAGCGGGTCGCCATCGCCCGCACCTTGATCATGCATCCGCGGATCATTCTGATGGACGAGCCGTTCGGCGCACTCGATCCGACGACGCGGCAGCGGATGCAGGATTTGCTGGTCTCGCTGTGGCGGGAGTTAGAGGCCACGGTTTTTTTCATCACTCACGACATTCCAGAGGCGGTGTATCTGGGCGATCGCGTGTTTATTTTCACGCCATCGCCCGGCACCATCGCCCACCAACTCGCGGTGGCACCGCCGGACCGCCCGGCACGCGAAATGCAGGCAGAGCCGACGTTCCTTGATTCGGTGCGCCAGGTGCGGTCGCTGCTCGACAAACTGGAAGCGGAAAAACATAACATTCCATCGTGAACAAGGGCGTGGAATCATCCGATGGATTGGGCGGCGCGCTGAAGCGGGCATTCGCCTGGCACTGGCATCTGCTAGGACTGGGCGCGGGCACCACACTCGCCGTTTTGAGCGGTGCGCCGCTGCTGTGCCTGCCGTTTCTCGTCGCTGCCGAGCTCG
>JAYVEJ010000641.1:0-3342 GCA_043748885.1 Luteolibacter sp.
AAGAAGCTGACAGATGCGGTGGGGGAATTTCCGACTGAGGCCGTTTTCCATGGCTTTAAAAATGGCTTCGTAGAGGGCGATGGGTCCATGGTCCCATTACCCGGCCCATTTGGAGATTTCACCGGAGCGCTTTAGGAGGGTAATGGAAAAGGCGGCACGCCCTCGGCCTCCCTTGTCGATGTCGCGCTTGGCGTCTTTCTCAGCTTTCTGGGCTTCGCGGATGAGGTCTTGGAGCGGGGACTTGAAATGGGCGACGCGTTTGATCAGGGTGATGGCCCCGAGTTGATCGGAGTGTTTGAAGAGCTTTGAATAGGGATCGAGGCGTTCCTCCATCTCCTTCTGAAAAGCGGCCCCACCGGCAAAGGCGGAATGTGTGCCAGTGAGAGAATCTTTTTCGCCTAGCCGGGACAAGGAGGATTGGAAGTCACGGGTCTGGCGGACGGCGTCGAGCTGCCAGCCGTTGCGCTGATAGGTTTTCTGATACCCGTCCGCGATGGGCGTGATCTGATAGGAAATGCAAAGGTGGCTAGATGCCTGAGCGACAAATGCAGCCTCGTCGGTTGCATTCAGAATCTTCTGGGTTTTTAAAGCATCGAAGCACGCCCGGTAAATTTTCTCCACTCGGCAGCGATGGCAATATTGACCGATTCAGCAATTTTCCGCGGGTGATCTGCGGCGATTTTCGCGACGAAAAGATTGTGGAGGTTCGGCGTTAGAAGGCTTTTCGGATCTTCATTTTTCCATGCCGCGGTGGCCTTGAGCAGCGGCTGGCCCTTCGGATTCGGGAAAATGAGCGCGGTCGGGTGGTTGGGGATGGCGCGGATACCGGCGGCGACGAGGAAACTCAGCAGGTAGCTGCCGCTCCAGAGATCGCGGGTCGAGCGGGCGGCGGCTATCCATAGAGCGGGATGTTAGAGAGTGGCCTCCATGGGGCAAGAATTAAAGCCGCCGGCGATATCCCGGGATGTCCGGCCACGGCCACAGATCCTGCGCTGCGCTTCCCGCTTGCCGCCGGGTTGTTGCCGTTCACACTCGCGCCAGTGAACTCAGCGCCTCTTGGATTTTTCGACTCCGGCGTCGGCGGCTTGACCGTCGTCCGCGCCGTGCAGGAACTTTTACCGGCGGAAAATATTCTCTACCTCGGCGACACCGCGCGCCTGCCCTACGGCTCGAAAAGCCCGGCAACGATCCGCCAATTCGCCGATGAAGACGTTCGTTTCCTGATCGCCCGCGGGGTGAAAGCCATCGTCGTGGCGTGCAACACGGCGACCGCCCACGCCTTGCCGAGCCTGCATGAGAAATACCGGATTCCCATCCTCGGCGTGATCGAGCCGGGTGTGGAAGCCGCGCTTTCCTGCCCGAATGCGGTGCGCATCGGGATCATCGCCACCCGTGGCACGATCAGTTCCCATGCCTACCAACACGCGCTCGCCCTCCGCCGGACCGGCCTGCTGATCCACGGTCAAGCCACGCCGTTGCTTGTGCCATTGATCGAGGAAAATTGGCTCGACCACCCGGCGACTCGCCAGGTTTTGCAGACTTACCTCGATCCGTTAGTCGAGAAGGGCATCGATACCCTGATGCTGGCTTGCACCCATTACCCGCTGCTCATTCCCGTTTTAAAAGACCTCCTCCCGCCCGATGTCCGGCTGGTGGATTCTGCGACGACCTGCGCCGAGCATTTGAAAAAAGAACTCACCCGACTCGGCCTGCTTGAGGCGTCGCGCCGCGAGGGTTCGTTAGAAATCCACCTCACCGACCTCTCCGAGGAGTTCGAGCTGCTGGCCCGCCAATTCCTCTCGAAATCGCCCGGCCGCATCCACCGCGCGGTGCTTGGCGGGTAGCCGCACCACGGATCACCTCCATCTCGCCAGCCGGGTTTAGCCTTGATTCGTTTCCATTCCCCGGAACACTCACCGCGTCCCAAGACTTTGAAAAATACCATGAAACTATTTGGAACCGACGGCATCCGTGGCCGCGTGAATGAATTCCCGATCACCGCCGAAGTCGCCCTCCGCGTGGGCAAGGCCGTGGCCAATGTCCTCCGCTCATCCGGCCCACGGCGGAACCGCGTGCTCATCGGCAAGGACACCCGCATCTCCGGCTACATGCTGGAAACGGCCCTCACCAGTGGCCTCGTTTCGATGGGCATGGACGTCTATCTGGTCGGCCCCATGCCCACCCCCGCGGTCGCCCATTTGACGAAATCCATGGGAGCCGTGGCCGGGATCATGATCACTGCCTCCCACAATCCGTATGAGGACAACGGCATGAAAATCTTCGGGCCAGACGGCTATAAGCTCTCCGACGACCTCGAAAATCTCATCGAGCGCCACATCATGGGCGACGAGCCGGAGTCCGCGCCTTTGCCGCCGCGCCAGATTGGCAAGGCCCACCGCATCGACGACGCCCGCGGCCGCTACATCGAGTTTGCCAAACACACTGCGGATAATATTTCCCTCCAAGGCCTGAAAATCGTCGTGGATTGCGGCAATGGTGCCGCCTATTTCATCGCCCCACTTATCTTCAAAGAACTCGGCGCAGAAGTCATCGTCACCGCCAATGACCCGGACGGACTCAACATCAACGAAGGCTGCGGTGCCCTCCATCCCCAAGCCGCCGGCGAACTCGTTAGAATGCACAATGCCGACCTCGGCATTTCCTTCGACGGCGACGCCGACCGCGTCATCTTCACGGATGCGAACGGCCAAGTCGTCAGCGGCGATCGCATTCTCGGCCTCTGCGCCATCGGCCTCAAGGAGCAGGGAAAACTCCGGCACGACACCCTCGTCGCCACCGTCATGAGCAATCTTGGGTTGATAGAAGCCATGAAACAACATGGCATCAAAGTGGAAACCACCGCCGTCGGAGACCGCAGCGTCCTCGAATGCATGAGGAAAAATGATTACTCATTCGGCGGTGAAAACTCCGGCCACCTCATCTTCGGCGATCACGTCACCACCGGCGACGGCATCCTCAGTGCGCTCCAAGTCCTGCGGATGATGATCGGGCGCAAGGCCACGCTCGCCCAGCTCGCCGCCATCATGCACGAGTATCCCACCCAGCTCGCGAACATGCCGGTGCCCTCCAAGCCGCCGTTAGGAAGTTTGCCAAAACTCCAGAAACTCATGCAGCAAGCCACCGCCGAGTTCGGCGACAGCGGCCGCCATCTCATCCGCTACTCCGGCACTGAGAACAAAATCCGCGTCCTCGTGGAGCACCGCGAAGCAGGAACGGTGATCGAGTGGATCGGGAAATTCACCGAAGCCGTGAGAGAGGACATCGGGGTGGCGACGTGATGCGAACGCCTTCTGGATTCCTGAGGATGCCTCGCTTCTTTGA
>JAYVEJ010000642.1:0-3327 GCA_043748885.1 Luteolibacter sp.
GCGAGCGGCAGCATGGACATGCGCGACCTCGTGGCGAAAGCCCGTGGCGAGTTTGCCTGAATCTAACGAGTGAACCTACCGAATCCACTGACCCGTCCGGACCCGCGTCCGGGCGGGTTCTTCATTTCAATCTGGAATGCGGCCACTTGTGACCCATCCAAAATTTCCGGCCAGAATTGAGTTTGGGAATCGCGCGGGCGGCCTCTAGGATCGCGCAGTGGCCGGTGAGGATCTCGATGGACGATGGCAGACGGACGGAAAATTTTTCCGAGTCGGCAGCCAGCGCGTGCGGATGAACGCGGTGACTTACGGGCCGTTTCCCGGTGGCTGGCCGGAGTCGTTTGCAGCGGATTTTGACTAAATACCCTGTCTCTATTTCATGCCACTTTCATGAAATCTCCAGGGTGGGGAAAACCAGCTTTCCATCTTTCACCTCCATGATAAGGCGACCGTTTCTGAATACCCAGCCGAAGGGTACTGACCGGCGGAAACGCTGGCGGCGTTCACTGTTTTCCACAGAGGCGGAACCTACTGCCTTGTTGTAGTTTTTGAGGTATTCTGGAATCCACTTGCTGAAAAACGGCGAGAGGGATTCTCCATCTGCAAAGTAAACTTGGAAAGACTGGTAGTCAGCCGAGTAGGAGCAGAAGAAGTGATCCACGATCTGATCTTCCATGAGTTTATCAAGGCCAGTATTGAAGTGATACTGGTATTCAAAGGAACTGCCTGCAATGGCAGATTTAATCTCAATTCCTTCCAAGTCGGCACCGTATCCACTCGTTCCTTTTTGACCCGTTAGAACGGAACCGAACAGCTCCCATGTGATCGATGGGACAGAGCCGCTGGTCTTGAGGTTGTGTTCTTTTAAGAGCTGAAAGAAATCCGAACGATTGATGTGCGTCTGATAGAAGGCAAAGGCCGCACGAAAACGCAGCTTCATTACTTAGCTCCTCCGTTCGCGAGAAGAAACTCCGCCGCCGGAACACCCAAAGTCGTGGCTAGTTTGTGGATGTTGATGAGGCTGATATTGCGTTTCCCGCGCTCAATGCCGCTGATGTAGGTGCGGTCAAGACCGCAATTCAGCCCCAGTTTTTCTTGAGATAACCCAAGAGTGAGCCGAGCTGATCTGACGCGGTCTCCAAAATTTTTTAGTAATTGGGCTTCGTCCATTTAAGGAAGAGATCGTGCCACGCTCGATGCCTTCGAGTCCACGGACTTTGAGTCACAACCAGAGCTTTGACAGACTGCCAATGTCTGCGCTGGCAGACACCAATCCTTTTTGAAATGAGAGAGGAACTAGCAGATGATCGACGAGGTGTTTAACGACGGGAACGACGACGGCGTCGCCCATGGCATTGTAGGACTCGTTGTAGGATGAGGAGAGGCAGTAACACTCAGGGGCACCCATGAGTCGAGCGGCTTCGCGCGGAGTGATGAGACGTGCTTTCCATTCTCCGGCATCGTGGAGTAGGAGAAACTGGCAACTGCTCCCTCCTTCGGCTGTGCGTAGACAACCGGAAACGTCGTCGAAGCGAAGTTCGAGGACTTGCTTGCCGTTTCGGGTGCGACGGTAACCGGGGAAGACGGCGCGGTGAGTTAGAGGAAGTCGATCTAGCAATTCCTGATGTCTTGGCGCGACGAGAGAGAATAAAGCCGAAGCACGCTCTTCATTGAAAACAGTCGCATCCCAATCGATCAGTTCTGTCAGAGTCTTGGGTCGCTTAGTCGGACGGGGCATGGCCCAAAAGACAATATCGTCCAAAGGCGCAATAGCTTTGAGCACTGGCGAGGGGTGGAGCCAGTTTGGACCATTGTCCTCCAATGAACTCGTGTCGATATGATCTTGGACCGCGACGATGAAGACCCTAGGTCGAGACTGGGGAACCCAGAGGCGGGCATCGATCAACATCGGGCCGACTTTATAGGAGCGTTCGCGGAGAGCTTGATAAAGTAGCTGGAAATCTTCTCCACCATTGGCGGAAAGCAGGCCCACGACATTCTCAAGTGCAAGAACGGAGGGCCTTATAGGCATTTCGTCAAGGACGCGAAGCCACTCCCAAAAAAGTCCGCTGCGGGATGCGGCAAGGCCACCCATCTTGCCGGCGAGGGAGAGATCCTGGCAGGGAAAGCTGGCCCAGACGATGTCGCCCTTGGGGATTCCGTTACCGGACACATGTTCAATCGAGCCTAGGTGGAAATGATGACCGCCGTGGTTAGATGTATAGATTGAGGCCTTTTTGGGGCATATGTCGTTGGACCAAACAGGTTTGCAGGCGTGCTTCACACCTTGGGTGACAAGGCCGCTCCCAGCAAAGAAATCAACGAAAGTTGGAAGGTACGGATTCAGGAGTTCTTTTGAACAGCTTTTAGTTTAGGTGTCAATCTTGTATGGCTGCGAGGCTCTAGATAAAATCAGAAATTTGCGGTAGTAAATCTCCGGCCACAATTAAAAGGCATCCAGACGACCGATCCTCGAAATTCTGGTTAAAAGTTGCATCACTCACGGCCACTTGGCGAGATTCGTCAGATTCCACGCTTCGCTTCAAGTTCTATCCGTCTGTTCGCCACGCCTCCCTCTCTCGCTGGTGGCGACCCATCCAAAACTTCCGGCCAGAATTGAGTTTGGGAATCGCGCGGGCGGCCTCTAGGATCGCGCTGTGGCCGGTGAGGATCTCGATGGACGATGGCAGACGGACGGAAAATTTTTTCGGGTCGGCAGCCAACGCGTGCGGATGAACGCGGTGACTTACGGGCCGTTTCCCGGTGGCTGGCCGAAGTCGTTTGCGGCGGATTTTTCGCAAATGGTTGCGGCGGGATTCAATGCCGTTAGGTTATATGCACTGCCGGACTTGCGGTTGTTAAATGCTGCGAGTGATCACAGGTTGAAAGTCTTCGGTGGATTGAAATGGGGGCAGAGCGCGGATTTTTTGCGGGAGCCGGGGATCTTCACGGCGGCGGTGATTTCACTGGCAAATGCGCTGAAGGAAATAGGCGACCATCCGGCGTTGACCGGGATTTACGTGGGCAACGAGGTGCCCGCCGATCTGGCGCGGTGGATGGGGCCGCTCAAGCTGCGGCGGGCGATTGAGAACCTCATCGCCACCGGCAAGGAGCTCGCGCCGCACCTGCTATTTGCCTACGCGAACTACCCGAGCACCGAATACTTGGAGCCGGAAAACGCTGATTTCACGGCCTTCAACGTTTATCTGGAAGACGAGTCGGCGTTCCGAAATTATCTGAAACGGCTGCATCACATCGCGGGCGACCGACCGTTAGTCATCGCCGAGTTTGGGCTGGATTCGCGGCGCAACGGGCTGGAGCGGCAAG
>JAYVEJ010000643.1:0-3325 GCA_043748885.1 Luteolibacter sp.
ACCGGCGTCAAACAGCATGCCGCCTCACCCCGAAAAACCTCCCCATCAATGGGTAGTTTTAATTGTCGTCAGGGGGTAAGTCTAATTGTCGTCGCACACTGAAGTCCTGGACCACAAAAAAACCGCACCCTGCGAGGAGTGCGGTTTTTTGAGAGATCCAGAAAGATTAACGCTTGGAGAACTGGAAGCGGGCGCGGGCACCGGGTTGTCCGGGCTTTTTCCGTTCCTTCATCCGTGGGTCACGGGTGAGGAATCCGAGCGGCTTGATGACCTTGCGATGCTCGGGGTCCACCAGCGTGAGTGAGCGGGAAATCGCGTGGCGGATCGAGATCGCTTGGGCTTGTTTGCCGCCGCCTTTGACGACGACTTTGAGGTCAAACTTGTTCGACAACGAGACGGCGAGGAACGGTGCGAGCACGGCATTTTGAAGCTCGATGGTCGGAAGATATTCCTCGAAGGAGCGGTCGTTGATGGTGATCTGGCCGGTGCCTTCGGTCATCCAGACGCGGGCGACGGCGGTTTTGCGGCGGCCGGTGGCGCTTTGAGTGGTGGTGGCGGTCATGTTAGGAAAAAGTTTGGGATTATTTAACGGCGTGCGCGACGGGTGCTTGGGCTTCGTGCGGGTGAGTTTCACCGGCATAGACCTTGAGCTTGCCGAACTGGGCGCGACCGAGGCGGGTCTTCGGGATCATGCCCCAGACCGCGCGCTCGACGAGCAAGATCGGCCGGCGCTCGCGGACGATGCGCGGAGTTTCCACTTTCTGACCGCCGACGTAGCCGGAGAAACGCGTGTAAATCTTGGAGGTTTCCTTGGTGCCTGTTAGAATGACTTGGTCGGCATTGATCACGACGACGAAATCGCCGGTATCGACATGCGAGGTGAAGATCGGCTTGTGCTTGCCACGGAGGAGACGGGCGGCCTCAACGGCGACTTGGCCGAGGATTTTGCCCTTGGCGTCG
Organism: Luteolibacter sp.; assembly: GCA_043748885.1. Taxonomy (GTDB): domain Bacteria; phylum Verrucomicrobiota; class Verrucomicrobiia; order Verrucomicrobiales; family Akkermansiaceae; genus Luteolibacter. The sequence continues at coordinate 961 of JAYVEJ010000643.1, forward strand.
ATGACATACCACTTGCGCTCGACTTCGTGCGGCTTGGCGGAAAACGTATTCATGTGCTTGTAATAAAAATGGCTTCGGACACACAGAATGTGCGAAGGGGTGGGGAAACTAGGGAGCCGGTTTGTGGGTGTCAACCGGGAAATCTTGGGAATTTCCGGCTTGGATTCGGTGGTTCGGCCCTAGTTGCGGCAGCTTATAGAGTACCGCGTTTGGGGAATTCCGGTCAAACTGGCGGACGGCGTTTATTAAGCGTGAAATTCTGGATCGTGAGATATATTTCCCGCGCCTGCCCAAATCCAACGCCCAAACCCATGAACACGAAACTCTATCGGATCCGCCTCTCCGTCCTAGCACTTTGCCTCGTCACCGCAGCAAGTGCCCAACCGCCCGCCGCGGACAAGCCGGTGGAAGATCCGGTGGAAGTCGCCGCGCTCAATAGGCTGACGGCCGCTGAAAAGGCCGACGGCTGGATCATGCTTTGGGACGGTAAAACCTCAAACGGCTGGCGCAGTCCCAAGACCGAGGAGTTTCCCACCCAAGGCTGGACAATGAGCGATGGCATTCTCAGCACTCTCGAAACCCACGGCGCGGAAGCCGCCGGTGGCGGTGACATCATCACCCGCAAGCGCTACGACAATTTCGAGTTGAAGGTGGACTTCCGGCTCACCGCTGGGGCTAACAGTGGCGTGAAGATTTTCGTCCAGCCTAACATCTCGCCAGTGACCAAGGCGGGTGACAAGGCGGCCGTCGGCTCCGCCATCGGCCTAGAGTTTCAAATCCTCGATGACAAGCTCCATCCAGACGCCAAGCTTGGCCACAATGGCGACCGCACCATCGGCTCGCTCTACGACTTGATCCCCGCCCCGGCTCACAAGAGAATCTTGCCTGTGGGCGATTGGAACCACGCCCGTATCGTCTCCAAGGGCAAGCAAGTGGAGTTCTATCTGAACGGTGTGAAGACCGTGGAGTTCGAGCGGGGTTCGGAGGATTTCCGCAAACGCGTGGCGGCTAGCAAGTTCCGTGACATCCCCCGATTCGGCGAGTGGGAAGACGGCCACATCATGCTGCAAGAGCACGGCAACGCGGTTTCCTTTTGCAATATGAAACTGCGTGAACTGTGAGGAAACGGGGCGCGCTGAAAATGCTCCTATTGCCGGGAGAGCAACGATGCGGCTGGGACATCCAAGAAGAACTGGGCTGCCGGGTGGGTCTGGAGAAATGAAGCGCTGACCTTGGGCGTGACCGGATTTTCGAGGGCGCGCCGGACGATGCTCGATTTTTTCGATCCCCAAGCCAGCAGGGCGATCTTGCGGGCTTTCAAAATCGTGCGGCAGCCCATGGTGAGGGCGTGGGTGGGGACATTCTCGATCCCGCCAAACGTCGGGTCGGCGTCGCGGCGGGTCATTTCGCTGAGTTGGACTTGGCGAGTGCGGGATTTAGCGACGGAACCGGGTTCGTTGAACCCGATGTGGCCATTGCGGCCAATGCCGAGGATTTGGAAATCAATGCCGCCAGCACGTTGGATTTTCCCCTCATAGGCGGTGCAATGGGCTGGGATTTCCGGATCGGCAAGCTCGCCTGATAGAAAGTGGATGTTGGCGGACGGGAGATTCACATGGTCGAAGAATTTCCGCTGCATGAAGGAGCGGAAGCTGGCCGGGTGATCGCGGCGGAGGCCGAAGTATTCGCCGAGATTGAAGGTGACGACGTTTTGGAACGACAAGCCTTCCTCGCGATGGAGGTAGATGAGTTCATCGTAAAGGGGCAGGGGACTTTTGCCGCTGGCGAGGCCTAACACGACGGTGCGGCCCAGCGCGGCGCGTTCGCGGATCAAGCCCGCCATTTCCGACGCGACTTGGGCGCTGGCGGAATCTGGGTTTTCAAAAACCCGGAAACGGAGGTTGTTGGACATCGAAAAGATGGCAACGGCTTAGGCATCGATCTCGACGATCAAATTGATCTCGACGGCGACGTTGAGCGGTAGCGACGCCACGCCGAGGGCGGTGCGAGAGTGCTTGCCGCGCTCGCCGAAAATTTCGACGAGCAGCTCGGACGCGCCGTTGATGACTTGCGGGTGGCCGAAGAAGTCGGGCTCGGAGTTGACGAAGCCGGTTAGAGTGACGATTTGCTTCACCCGATCCAGCGAGCCGATCTCCGCCTGGATCACTGCGAGGCGGTTCAGGATACACATGCGGGAGGCGTCCTTGGCTTCGTCGATGGAGACATCGCTCGGGACTTTGCCGATGATTTTGCGGTCGCCATCGATCGGCAAACCGCCGGATAGAAAGAGCAGATTGCCGCTGCGGACGCAGTTGACGTAGGCGGCGATAGGGGTGGGAACGGTGGGCAGGGCGAGGCCGAGCGA
>JAYVEJ010000644.1:0-3324 GCA_043748885.1 Luteolibacter sp.
GCGGCGATGGTGACCATCCGCGCGGTGTCGCGGCCGGGGCCGACGGGGATTTCCACATGCACGACATGCTGGCCGAGAATTTCGTAGGTCTTCTGCTGCAGGCCGACGCGGTCCACCTCGTTGAGATCGGCCTGCGGCTTGAGCGTGACGACTAAATCTAGCCGTTTGTCCGGGCGGATCGAGGCGAGGCCGTAGAGGTTGGCGACGTTGATAATGCCGATGCCGCGGATCTCCATGTAGCCGCGTGATAGATCCGGCGCGGTCGCCACGAGATCGCCACCGACGTATTTGATGCGGACCATGTCATCGGCCACAAGCGAGGCACCGCGTTCTAACAAGCCGATGGCGGTCTCCGATTTTCCCGCGCCGCTGCGACCGACGATGAGCACGCCGATACCGCGCATGTCCACCATGCAGCCATGCAGCGTGACGCTGGGGGCGAACTCGTGCTCGAGCCGGATGGTGGCGGCGTTGAGGAAATTCATGGTCACTTGCGAGGTGCCGAATACCGGGATGCGATGCTCGTGGGCGACGGCTGCTAGATTGCCATCAAGGATCGAGCCGCGGGCCACGACGAGGCAGGGGATGTCGCGATCACACATCCGGCGGAAGCGGTCGATGCGCATGGCTTCGGGGAGTTTTTTCAAATACGAGAGTTCGGAGTTGCCTAACACTTGCACCCGCTTGCGGGCGAAGTAGGAGAAAAACCCGGCGAGCGCGAGGCCCGGGCGGTTCATCGCCGGCTCGCTGATCAGGCGGTCGAAGCCGACTTTTTCGCCATGCAGCGCGAGGCCGAGCGACTCGGCATGGGCTTCGAAAAATTTTCCGACGGAGATCGAGGCGACGGTTTTGACGCGTGGAGGCATGGCGGGGACTCAACCAGATCCGACCGGGCACGGCACGCGAAATCCCACACCGGGGTTGCGCGGGAAGGGGAACGTGTTACAAGCCCGGCCAACAACCATGCCAAACTACGATTACGAATGTGGAAAATGCGGGAAACGCTTTGAAGTGTTTCAAAGTATGAATGACGCGAAGCTCACTGACTGCCCGCAGTCGCTGTGTGAAGGGCAGGTGAAACGTCTGCTAGGAACTGGCGGCGGAATTATTTTTAAAGGCGCGGGTTTTTATCAAACCGACTACCGCTCGTCGTCCTATCAAGCCGGTGCCAAGGCGGAAACTGCGGCGAGTGCCCCTCCGGCTGCGGCCCCTGCGGCAGCACCCGCCCCGGCGGCGAAGTCTGCGGAGTGACGCATCCTGAAGCGAGGCTTTGCAAGCGGGCGAGGGCGTGCTAATCAGCCTGCTCATGGCCGAATCTTCAAAATCCAAATCCGGCGGCGGCTGCTTGTCGAAGCTGCTGTTGCTCATTCTGCTAGTGGCGGCTGGTGGCCTCGGTGCGGCGATCTTTTATGCCGTCCAGCCCCAAGACCTCGGCGATCTAACTGCCGCCAAGCCGTTGCCCGCGCGCGATCTCAAGGTGGTCTTAAAAAACGCTGCCGAGCGTGGCTATCCGGTGACTTTGTCCGAGGCGGAAATCAACCAATGGCTGGGCCGTACGCTGGTCGCCAAGCAAGCGGGATTTCTCGAAGGAAAAGTCACCCTCGACCGCGTCTGGGTCCGGCTCGAAAATGAGCGGGCGGAGGTGATCATGGAGCGCCATTTCCTGGGCAAGCCCTTCACCATCTCGATGTATCTCAAGGTCGAGAAACTGGAAGACATCAAGGGCAAGCTCACCGACTTCCAGCCTAACGGCGGACCTTACCTCAAGGATTTCCCGCATCCGCCGAAGGGTGGCCGCTTCGGCAAACTGGTGGTGCCGATGGGTTTCCTCTATCTGGTGTTGCCCGCCTATCAGAAACTCGGCGGCTTATTCCCCGAGGAAGTTGACCTCGCGTTCACCAACATGGCGCGGGTGAAAATTGAAAAAGGCAACCTCATTCTGGACCCGCGCGAGCCGCTCGGCGAGGAGGGCATGCCTAAGACTTTTTGATCGCAAATGATCGCCCGCCCACTGCTTTTCGGAATGCTTTTCACCGCGCTCGCGCTCGCGGAGGAAGCGCCGCGTGCCTTGCAAATCGCCGAGCCTCCCGCGTCGCTCAAGGTGGGTGACCCGGACCGCGTGACCAGCCGCACTGGCGAGTTCCGCGTCTCCGGCGGCGAGGCTCAGGACCGTGGCACCGTCGCCGCGCTCGCCGAAGAAACCAAGGATGAGCTGCTCCGCCTAACGGATGAGAAAGACGATTGGATCGACTGGAAAATCCCCGTCACCATCACGCTTCACGGGAAATCCGGCGATCCCATGCCGCTGCGCACCGTGGCCATGAAGCTGCTCGTCAGCGAGGTCGGCTACGATCTGCGGCTCGATGTCCACCTCAGTCGCGGCATCGAGCAAGAGCGTTTCAAAGCTGCCGTCACCTCCGCCCTGATCTACGAGCGCGCCCTCCGTGGTCGGCCCGCCCAAGTTTCAGAAACTCCGTTTCTCGTCCCGCCGTGGCTGGTAGATGGACTGCGTGAAGCCACCGCTTGGCGGCTCAATCAAAGCGATCGGCGACTCTATCAGGCGCTGTTCAAGACCGGCGGCTTGTTCAAGAGCGACGACCTTTTCGCCCTCGACGAGCGCGGCTTCGACGACATGGACGCTGCCACTCGCGCCGCCTTCCGGGTCTCGTCTGGAGCGCTGGTGATGGCCCTGCTCCAGCAGCCGCAAGGCAAAGCAAGCTTCCGCAAATTCCTAACCGAGGTGGCTGCTTACGAAGGGGAAATGCCCGCGCTGCTGCGCAAACATTTTCCCGAACTCAATCTATCCGAAACCAGCTTGGCAAAATGGTGGACACTCCAGCTTGCCAACATCGGTGGCCAGAATCTTGCGACCGACATTCTAACCATCGCCGAGACTGAGACCACGCTGGGCGAGGCGCTGCGGCTGAATTTCCGCACCGCAGAGGGCATCATTCAGCAAAAGGAACTCGCCGCCTGGCCCGAGATCGCCGCACTGCCGGAACCTGAACGCGTGAAATCCGTGCAGCTCGCGCAAGACGCACTGGTCCGCCTCAGCTATCGTTGTTTCCCCTCCTATCGCCCGCTTCTATCCGAGTATCAGCTGGCGCTAGCGGCCATCGCCCAAAACAAATCCAAAGATCTGGCAGCCCGGCTCACCAGTCTAACCGAGCGCCGCGCCACCATGACCGCCAAGGCCCAACAGGCCAGCGATTACCTCGACTGGTTTGAAATCACCCGCGCCCGCGAGACCAGCGGCGCCTTCGACGACTACATGCGGCTCAAAGATCGCCTCAAAGCCAATCCCCACCGCCGCAGCGACGATTT
>JAYVEJ010000645.1:0-3318 GCA_043748885.1 Luteolibacter sp.
GCCGGATCGCGCGGGTCTTCAGCCCGGATTCCGCCGCGGCGGACGCGGCTCTGGCAGACTATCAGGAATTGGTGCGAGAACGCCATGACAAGATCCTCGCCGCTGTCTGACATCTCATGAATTCCTAAATGAAAATCGTAACCCTTCCCCATGAGCCGGCGGTGCGTTGGCCGGTGTTTGACACAGATGCGGAGGCCGCCGTGCTCCAGATCCTGCGTGATGGCAATGTCAGCACTCATCCGGTGATCCGGGAACTGGAGCACGACTACGCAGCCTTCACCGGCCGCCGCCACGCTCTCGCCCACAACAACGGCACCAGCGCATTGTTAGCCGCATTCCATGCCCTTGATCTTCGGCCCGGCGATGAAATTCTCGTGCCCACGGCCACCTTCTGGGCCTCCGTCCTGCCGATGGTCTGGTGCGGGCTGGTCCCGGTTTTTTGCGAAAGCGAGCCTGACACGCTCGGCATCGATCCCGCCGACATGCGGCGCAAAATCACCCCTAGAACCAAGGCAGTCGTCATCGTCCATCTCTGGGGATTGCCCTGCAAGGTGGCAGAAATTCAGCAGGTGTGTGCTGAGTTCCACCTCCGCATCATCGAAGATGCCTCCCACGCCCACGGCGGCGTCTATCATGGCCGGAAATGCGGTGCGCTCGGGGACATCTCGGTGTTGAGCCTGCAGGGCGACAAACTCGCGCCCGCCGGCGAAGGTGGCATCTTCCTAACCGACAATCCAGACTACCTCGAACGCGCAACCTGCCTCGGTGATATCACCCGGATCATCGAACTCGACAGCCCAGCCCGGCGTTTTGCCGCCACCAGCATGGGTATCAAGACTCGCATCGCGCCAATGTCCGCAGCACTCGGGTGCGTTTCGCTGCGCAAACTAACGGGCTTCAATCTGATCCGGAACGAAAATCATCTCTGGCTCAGCAGAGAGCTCGAGCGTCTCGACTTCGATTGCTTCCTGCCGCCTTCCGGTGTCGAGCGGGTTTACTTCGAATTCCTCATCCGCCACCGCGATCCTGAGTTCGAAACCTCCCGTTTTATCGACCAACTGCAATCCGCCGGCTGCCGAGTCTGCGTGCCACGCTATCCACTGCTTCACGAACAACCGTTTTTCCTCGAAGGCCACGTTTCAGCCATCGGACGATTCCCCGCCCATTTTCAGTCGCCGGACGACTCTCACCTCGCGTTCCCACAGACCGAACGCGAGAATCACCGCCTGATCAAACTCCCGAATTTTTGCCATCCATGTCGCGATCTATTGGAGCAATATCTCGCCGCGTTTGAACGGGCTTTGGAACTCCATTGGGAAAAAAGACCATGAGTCGTTTTGGATGGGTTAGAGCGGATCTGCGGGACTCTCAGGTGAAAACCCAAAAAGCCATTTCTTATCCCATCTTCCATCTGTGTTTATCCTGTTTATCTGTGGTTCAATTCTGAGGTGGAGAAGTCCGAGCTCGGCGGTTTTCCGGGTTGCTCTCGGGCACCCGGGAACGGATGCTGCCCCATGATTTATCTGGATGCCAACGCGACCACGCCGCTTCTGCCGGAGGTCTTGGACGCCATGCTGCCGTGGCTGCGCGAGGGATTTGCCAATCCCTCTGGCTCGTATGCCGGGGCGAAGTTGGCGCGCAAGGCGATCGACCAAGCCCGCGGCCAGGTGGCGGAATTGATCGGCGCGGATGCCGGGGAAATCATCTTCACCGCCGGCGGCACCGAGAGTGTGAACACCGCGCTCCACTCGCTGGACCGGCTAACAGGGGTGGGAAATGCAGTGGTTTCTGCCATCGAGCACAGCGCCGTGCTGCGCTGCGTGGAAACCCTGACCCGCGAGGTAATTCGCGTCCCGGTGACCTCGGGCGGACGGCTGGATTTGGCCGAATTTACCCAAGCGTTAGACGGTGCCGCCTTCGTTTCCCTGATGGCGGCTAACAACGAAACCGGCGTCATCCAGCCCTTGCAGGAAGCAGCGGCGCTGGCCCGTGAGCGAGGCTTGCCGGTCCACTCAGATGCGATCCAAGTGGTGGGAAAAATCCCGCTCGACGTCCGCGAATTGGGCGTGGATTTGCTGTCCCTTTCCGCCCACAAATTCCACGGACCGAAGGGCGTGGGCGCACTTTTCGTGCGTGAGGGACTGCGGTTTAAGCCGCTGCTAGAAGGCGGCGGTCAAGAAGCCGGGCGACGCAGCGGCACCGAAAATACTGCGGGCATCGTAGCCATGGGTACGGCTGCGAGCCTGCTGCTGCGGGCTTCCAAGGAGCCACTGGCAGCGATGCGCGATGCCTTCGAAGCAGCCGTCCTAGCAGGAATTCCGGGGATCACCGTCAATGGCGACCTCGGCCACCGGCTGCCTAACACCAGCCACCTTTCCTTCGACCAATGCGACGCTGCGGGCTTGTTGATTTTGCTAGATGAGGCCGGCATCGCCTGTTCAGCCGGGTCCGCCTGCATGACCGGCAAACAGCGGCCCTCTCATGTGCAACTCGCGATGGGCATCCCCGAGGCCCGCGCCAAGAGCAGCTTACGCATCAGTTTTTCCCGGCTCAACACGCTGGATGAAGCGCTGTTAGCGGCCAAGCTCATGCAGCAAGCTGTGGAGAAACTCCGCCGCGTCCAAGGAGCTGGACTGGGGCCGGTGGTGGTCTATTCGCCGTGAGCGTGGTTGTTAGCCGCCGCCCGCCGCTTTGACCCGGAGTAACATTTCGCGGCTCTTCGTGTCGGCGTCGGTCAGAGCCTTATCCACGATGGCTAACAACTTGGTGCGGGCGCTGGAGCGTTTAAGGACCGTGACCGCAGATTCCTCTGCGGCCTTGCTGAGATCGGCCTTCTTGGAAAATTGGGCAACCGACAAAAAGGCTTCGAACTGATCATCGCCCACTGCCGGACGGATCGCCTGGTAGAGCGCGAGCGCAGTGGGATCGTGCGGAGTTTTACGGGCGTAGTCCAGCAACGCGGGCACCATCGTGGGGGTGACTCTTCTTGTTAGCACTTCCCGGATCAAGGCTTCCCGGACTTCCGGCAGCATCTCACCCGTTTTCGTGACAAACTCGGCGGTGGCGGCATCGAAGTCGGCACCATCGTTGGGCCGAGCTTTGTCGAGCACTCGGAAGACGGCTTTTTGCTGCTCATCGCTCACCGGATTGGATGCATCTAAGAGATATTGGGCAAACTCGGCTCCAGACATCGGGATCTCGGCGCTGTCCGGTTTCATCGCCTCGGCAAGTAGGACTTCGTGACGCTGGCTGCCTCGGCTTTTCTTGATCCGGTCCGCGAGAAATAGCCCCACCGCCGCCATCAGAATGACGACCAAG
>JAYVEJ010000646.1:0-3311 GCA_043748885.1 Luteolibacter sp.
CACGGATACTACCCTGAGCGTCGCCGCCGCCGGTGCGCAGCCACTGCGCTGGCAGTGGCGGAAGAATGGAGTCATCATTGCTGGTGCGAATTTACCCAGCTACACAACCCATATCCCCGGTGCTTATAGTGTAGATGTTTCTAATATTTTTGGTACGGTCACCAGTAGTTCTGGTACCCTCAGCAATGGCACGGCTAACACCTATAGCATGGTGGTCAGCCCTTCGATATCCACTGCGGCCACTGCCGATGGCATCCACCCGCCGGGCGCGGCCATCCCGCTTGCTGTCGAGGCAGTCAGTGCGCGGGGAGTTTACGAAATCTTTGACAAGTGGACGACCAATACTCAATCAGGTGTCACTGCGACTTTTGCCAATCGCTTTAGCTCGCAGACCACACTTACTATCACTGGCGCAAATGCCGCTGGGGCCACCGTCAACGTGTTTGCCAGTTATAGAATTCTACCGCCCTACTATCTCACCGTCGCCAATGGAACTGGCACGCTGAAATCGATCCAAAATACGGTCGTCGCCATCGCCGCGCAGCCCGCGCCACCCGGCTATGTGTTTGATCAATGGCGAGGCGCAAGTGTGCTGAATCCCACATCTCCGCAGACGACCCTAACTCTCACCACCACGCCGACGGTGGTGACAGCGGCCTACATTCGCCCTTATACAATTTGGAAAAACCAGAAATTCGGAATAGAGGCTAACAACCCAAGTATCGCCGGTGACCTCGCCGATCCCGATCAAGATAGCATCGCCAATCTCTTGGAATATGCACTCGGGACAAATCCACTGGCAGCGGGGCCATCGGCACTGCCCGTCGCTGGCTCGCTGGCCATCGGTGGTCAAACCTACCTCAGCTATGCCTTCACCCGCAGTGCGGCGGATTTAACTTATACCGTGATGGTTTCTGACGACCTTAATCTCTGGACCGCAGGTTCAAGGTATTCACCCGATGGCGATACTCCCACCACGGGCGTCACCACCGACATCACTCCCGGCGGGCAGCCTCAGGGTTATACTTTGGTGCGTCTTACCACTCCGACATCAGGCATTGCCCGCCGCTTCATTAAACTTCGGATCTCCACTCCTTGAGCTAACGGCATAACTCTTTAGTGCCATTGGCAACTGAAGATTGTCTGATAGGATTCCGGTTGTTAGCACCCTTGCTGAACTTATGAAAACCATCTTATTGCTACTGGCAGTTACTTCCTCACTGGATGCGGCATTTCCCACGAAGCCTGTCCTTTTCGTGACGCAGGTGCCGATGCCGGATGAGATTAATTCCCACACCGATGCGCAGTGTAAAATGTCATGCGCCTCACCGATCCAGAATCCACTCGGTGATACTGCCAGTGCTGGCCGTGGTGGCGCGTTGATGATTTACTATCCGGCAGCCTTGAATCCCGCGACTTCGCTCGGCAGCGTCGTCAACCTAACCGCCAAGGCAGGTTTCGGTGTGGTGAATGCCAGCGGCGTTTCCTCCGGCCTGCAAGCTGGGGCAAACGCTATCGCCGTGCAGCATCCATGTCTCGATTGGTCCGGCACCAAGGCGATTTTCAGCATGGTGGTCGGTGCGCCGGCCACCGCTGCGGACACCACGACTTTCCATTGGCAGCTCTATGAAATCACCAATTTCGATAAGGCAAGCGTGGCAGCAAATACTGGACCGCTCATCACCAAGGTGCCAAATCAACCGGCGAGTTATAACAATCTCCACGCCTGCTACGGCACCAATGGTCGCATCTTATTTACCAGTGACCGGCCACGAAATGGCCAAGCAAATCTCTATCCGCAGCGAGATGAATATTTAGTCCTGCCTTGTAACACGGGCTTGTGGAGTCTCGATCCCACCTCGTCTGCCAGCGGAAATCTCTTTCAAATCGCCCACATGCCGAGTGGTGCCTTCAGCCCCATTCTCGACAGTTATGGGCGGCTGCTTTTCTCCCAATGGGACCATCTGGTGCGGGATCGCTCCACCGTCTATGACCGCCCCCCCGTCGCGGCTAACGGCGAGAACTGGGCCATCACCACCAATGGAATGGGAAACTGGGATAGTGAGGCACCTAGCTCGATTTTCACCGCCGGCACCAACGATCAATACCCAGAACCACGGAATTTCGATCAAACCAGTTTGCTAACCACTCATCTCAACGGCCATACCACCAACGGAAATGCATTTAACTTTTTCCTGCTATGGATGATTCATGAAGATGGCAGCAACCATGAAATCATCAATCATATGGGTCGCCAAGAGTTACACCGCAGCGGCACTGGAGTGCTGGCTGCGGGTGTCGATCCTAACATCCTCGCCTTCGATGCCACCGTCGCGCCCGTCAGGAAATATGTGGATCACATGCTTGCGGTGGTGGAGTCGCCGCTGAGCCAGGGGCTATACTATGGCATCGATGCGCCAGACCTAGGCACTCACGGGGCGGGGCAAATTTTCACCCTCACCGGCTCGCCCAATCTAAATCCTGATCCCGCTGCGGCTTCGCATATGACATTGAACTACCTCGCTCCCACCAGCAACGCTGCGCCGAAACCGAGCAATTTTGCCAATGTCTATCGCAATGCCTGTCCGATGACGGATGGTGCTCTGTTAGCGAGTTGGTCCACCGCCACTGCTTTCGATGTCAACATCGGCACGGCCACCGCGCCGCTGTCGCGGTTTGATTTCCGGTTGAAAACGCTCAAGCCGGGAAATGCCGCGCTGGGCGAGGGGCTGATCCCGGACCAAGCACTCACCAGCGGCCTGCTAGGGATCAATCTTCAATGGTATAGTAACGGCGCGACGATCAGTTATAACGGTCCGCTGTGGGAACTCGATCCGGTGGAAGTCGTTTCTCGCAATAAGCCCACCACGCTCACTGCGCCTATCGATCCGGTCGAGCAACAAGTGTTCAATGAAGAAGGCGTGGATGCGCCGACTCTGCAATCCTATCTCCGCAGTCGAGATCTTGCACTGATCGTGAGCCGCGATGTTACTCGCCGAGATAAGGCAGACAAACAGCAGCCCTACAATCTCCGCATCACAGGCACCAACCATCAGACCGTGGCAAATGCCGGACAACTCTATGATGTCGGCTGGTTACAAATTTTTCAAGCCGATGCCCTGCGGGGATTAACTAACGGCACCGGCATTCCCGTTCCGGGTCGCCGTGTTTTACCCACGCTGCTATCCGCTGCGACGATGGCGGAAATGCCCGCCCAAGCCGGAGCCCCACCCGGCGCAGTGAAGCTCGGTGTGGATGGCTCGCTGGCCGCCATCGTCCCAGCTCGGAAAGGGGTAACATGGCACCTAACT
>JAYVEJ010000647.1:0-3311 GCA_043748885.1 Luteolibacter sp.
TCAAGGACGGTGAGGTCAAAATCTGGGATCAGACCGGTGATCAGTCTTACTCTTCACCCAAAACCAAGAAACGAACAAGCAATCTAAGGAAATAATGCCAGCAAAGAAAAAGATCGTTAAGGGTATTCCCAAAACTAAGAGCCGAGTAATGACCAAGTTGTCACTACTGAGCCAATTAAAAGTAATCGACTCTGACGAGAATTCAAAGAATCGCGTTCTAGAATTGGAAACTGGATTTCGTAAGAAAATAGGTGCCCACACCATCGGTCTTCCGGCAAAAGATGCCCTCTTCGATAAGTTTAATACGAGCCCCTTTGTACTGCTGATCCACGCATCAAGCAGAGGCTATTCCTCAGTTGACGAAATCGAACGTGACATTCTTCCAGCTAAACAGTTTTCTTCGATGGAAACATCCGCCGGAAGAATGGTGGAAGAAGTCGTATTTCCACTTTATGGGTGGCAGTGTGTCGCCAGCAAGATGCATACTACAAACTCTGCGCTCGATGGCCGCAAACTTGGGCCGAATTCGTATGAGGTGGCCACCCTTAAAAGTGGACCGCGCTGCCTAAACGATGAGATGAGCGAAAATTTCGCTGACGCGATTGTCGAGAACGCTAAAGCCTGGGCGGAGGCGGCAACCATCAAACGTGTTTCATTTACATATGGAGTCCTTTACGGGACTGAGAAAAAGTCGAACAAGAAAGACTGGCACATCCTTCGAAAGCTTGCAGAAAAATGTGTGGCGCGAAAGAATTGTCGAGTGGTCGCTTCGCCAGCAGATAGTTGGAGTTGCAATGTTCAAATCGACGGAATTCCAGTTGATGCTCACGTCCGTATCGGATTGGATTGGTGGGAGCATTTAGGGGGTGAAAATTGTCTTCTTGAAGTTCTAGTCGCCATGATTCGTGCTTGTGTCTGCCCTACAAAGCGAAATGAGGAACTAAGCGGAATGACAATTCGTGATCTTCCCGCAGTAATTTCGACTGCCGACGTTGCATTGGACTACAATGTTGGATTGCTCCAAAGAAGTCAGATTTCTTGGTTATTCCTAATGGCTCGTCACTTTTGTGACGACCTAATATAGTCTGCTGGTAAACCAGATAGGGAAAGGTCATACGAAGGGACGAGATGTCCCTTCCCCATGATTTCTACTTGGAAAAGGCGATCCACGACAAGGGCCTGGTCTCGATTCTCCAACAGATCCACGACGAGCTGGATGCCGCCGTGCTGGAAGCGTATGGGTGGCAAGACTTGGCAGGGACCGCTCTCCGCAGCGGTCTGGCGAATGAATCGCCCTTGGACAGCGCCGACGCGCCCGCAGACAAGGACTTCCCCATTCTCACCCCATGCGCCGGACCGCCCGGAGGTCGGTCCCTGCCGAGCGATGCTCTCCTCACTCGCCTTGTCGCCCTTAACCACGCCCGCGCGGCAGAGGAAAAGCGCGGCCTCATCCGCTACCTCCACCCGGACTACCAGAACCCCGCGAAATCCGGCGACGGTCACAGACCGCCACTACAGGGCGATCTGGAAGGCACCGAGACGCCGAAAGCTGCGAAAAAAGAAAAGCCCGCCGCTACCCTCTTCTGGCCCGCAACCCTCTCCGCCCAAGTCACCGCCATTCAGAAACTCATCCCCACCACCGGCCAGGACGCGGAAACCCTCGCCGCCCAATTCGGCAAGAAAAACGCCAAGCGGACGCAACAAGTCACCGAGATCCTCGAAACCCTCAAAGCCCTCGGCCAGCTGTGACTTAAATCATCCTGTATGAACTCTCATACCATCCGATTGCCCGAGCGATTATTTGAAGAGCGAATCCCAAATGTGCTCGTCTTGTTGAACGGTGGAGACGCGGTACTGCATGCGACCGCCATGGCGGAAATCGGGATGGCCAGCCTTGACACACAGGGCATGTTCTTGGATTAACTTTCCTCCCCTAGCGCTGTCCAGCCTTCAACTTTTCAACCTTTCCCCATGAAACTCGAGTTCCAGATGATTACCGAATTCGGCGATTTCCTCGCCGATGGCCACGTCGGCAATCAATTCCGGATGCTCAAGGTGGAAAGCGTATGGAGCCACGCGGAGTCGATCTTTTTTGATTTCACCGGGGTTACGAATCTGACTGATTCGTTAGTGCATGCAACGTTTGGCAACATGGCTGAGGAGCATGGTGATGAATTCATGTCTAAGGTCCGCTTCAAAGGATGTTCTCCGGTGGTGAAATCGTTCCTGTCGATTGCGGTGGGGGAGGGAATGCGAAAGCATCAGTTCATGCATTCACGCTGATTCCAAGCTTCTATCAGGTTTGGTTTCTTCCAATACAAAGAAACGGGGGCATCGCGGCCCCCGTTTTGGATTCGAAGAACAGGCGGGAATGCCTGTCGCCCATTTTATGCGAGCGTGATCGTCGCCGGGGCGCTTTCCGCGCTGTCACCGGCCTCGTTGTGGGCGATGAGGGTGACGGTTAGCAATTTCCCGAGTGGCAGGGCGGTGACCGTGGTCTGGTCATCGGTGAAGAGGCCGAAGAGGCGGGGCTGGGGTTCTCCGGCGACGAGGATTTTCACGCGGTAGCCGGTGGCGCGGCGGGAGGTGGCCCAGTCCGCAATGAGGGTGCCGGTCCCGGCGGCTCCGGCGGTGAGGACGAGGTGGTCCGGCGCGCTGGGGGTGGCGGGATCTGCTGGGCGATTGAAGCCGAAGGCATACCAGAGCGGGCTGTCGTCCGGCAGCGGGATCTGCGAGAGTTCGCCGCGCAGGCCGGTGAGGCGGGCACGCATGGTGGCCAGACAGGTGTCGCGGCTGGCGATGGCATTGCCGTTTTCCACGCTGGTGTTGTTGATGCCGGTGCGGGCGGTAGAGATGGCGTCGTAGATGGCTTGGGCGATTGGCTCGGTGAGATCGAGGTCCGGGCGGGCGGCATCAGTGACGTTGTTTTCCGGGTGATTGTGGGGGAAGTGGGTGAGCTTGTTGAGCAGGATGAAACGGTCGTCCAAGGTGCTGGGATTGCTGATCGAGCCGGCGGTGAATCCGGCCTCCTCCCACAGCGGTCCCCAACTGCTGCCAAGGCGGGGTTTTTCCAACTGAAGGAAGCGCGCGATGAAGGCCTTGCCATTGGAATCCGCCGTCTTGTGAATGCCACTGGCAGCCGCTTTCGCGGCCCGTTTTTGGGCGACGGTATTTTCAGCGGCAATCAGCGCGGAGAGGTCCGTGCGGATGGCTGCCTCGGTGTTTTGTTTCAGGCCGATGGCGGCTCCGTGGGTCTTTGCTCCGTCTGCGGTATCCTCGGCGAGGGCGACGACGGCGGTGTAGGTGGTGGG
>JAYVEJ010000648.1:0-8635 GCA_043748885.1 Luteolibacter sp.
GGCTGGCTGGTGTTCTAACTCGGCGAGGCGGCCAGTTAGGGCGATGCAGCCGAAGTAGGAAACCATCCCCCGGAATGAATGGACGCGGGAACTCACATCGGCAGGATTTCCTGTTTGGATGGCGGCACGGACGGCCTCGAGCTGGCCGGGAACGTCGCGGATGACATCGCTGAGAAGATCGAGATAGTCGTCGTAGCCGAGGACGGCGAAGGTTTCCAGGGGGGCGAGGTCGAGAAGTGGCGCTTGCATGTTAGGGTGAGTTAGAGATTCAGGCGGGCAGTGAAATGGAGTCCACGATGGTGGTGAACATTTCACGGAGGCGGACTAGGTTGATGGGTTTGGAGAGGTAGTCGTCCATGCCGGCGGCGGCGGCGGCGTCGCGGTCTTCTTGGAACACATTGGCGGTGAGGGCGACGATGAATGGGCGTTTCGTTAGCTCCAGCTTGCGGATGGCGCGGCAGGCGGTGAGTCCATCCATGACGGGCATTTGGAGATCGAGAAAAATCACGTCGAAGGCAGTTGCTTGGACGGCGTCCACCGCTTGCTGGCCGTCGTCCACGATCTGTGGCTCGATGCCGAGGCGGCGGAGCAGCAGGCGAATGACTTTCTGGTTGTTCGGGTTGTCCTCGGCGACGAGCACCTTGAGATTGCCAAGGCTCACGGATTCTAACGGGTCCGGTGGCTGCGAGGCGGGGGTGAGGGTGGAGACGGTGCCGGGGATGAGGCGGGTGAGGATGCCGTGAAGATTGGACGGCCAGATGGGCTTGGAGCCGACCTCGTCGAACAGTGCGCGGATTTCCGCCGGGTAGTTGCTGTCCGAACTCAGCAGGCTGAAACGGGTGTTCTTGGCATCGGCAAGGCTGCGGAAATAGCGGGTCATTTCGATGCCGTCCATGTCCTCCATGTGGTGGTCGGTGATGACCAGATCGTAGGGACCGGAGCGGGTCCAGCAGTGGATGGCTTGGGCACCGCTGGCGGCGGTGTGGCACGCGACGCCCCAACTGGCGAGGGTCTCTTCGAGGATGCGGCGGTTGAGTTCGTTGTCATCCACGACAAGGATTTTGAACGGCTCGCCGCCGGGGAGTTTGGAGATGGGCGGGGGTGCGGCGTCGTCTGCTAGAGCGGGTGCGAGGACGAAGGAGGCGCTGAAGGTGGAGCCTTTTCCCGTCGCGCTGCGGACGGTGATGTCGCCGCCCATTTGCTCGGCGAGGCGCTTGCTGATGGCGAGGCCCAGCCCCGAGCCGCCGAAGCGGCGGGTGGTGGATGAGTCTTCTTGGACGAAGGGCCGGAACAGTTTGGCGATGGCTTCCGGGGCGATGCCGATGCCGGAGTCCGTGACATCGAGGGTGAGTTTCCAATGGCCGTTAGAAATCTGGTGGCCGTCTACGGTGAGACTGACGAAGCCGGTGGGAGTGAATTTCACCGCGTTGCTGAGGAGGTTGACGAGGATCTGGCGGATGCGGGCGCGGTCGCCTATCAGTCGGCTAGGAAGCTGCGGGGCGATGCGGCCGATGAGTTCAATTTGTTTCCCGGCTGCGCCTAAACGAATGACGTCGAACGCCTCGCGGCAGAGGTCGGAGAGGGGGACGGGTGTGGAGTCGAGGTCGATCTTACCGCTCTCGATGCGGGAGTAGTCGAGGATGTCGTTGATGAGTTCTAGCAGGAAGTTGCTGGAGTTGAGGATCGTCTCGGCGAAGTCTTGCTGCTGGGTGTTAAGCGGAGTGGTTTCTAGCAGCGAGGCCATCCCGATGACTGCGTTGAGCGGGGTGCGGATTTCATGGCTCATGGTGGCGAGGAAGGTGCTTTTCGCGAGGTTCGCCTGGTCGGCGGCGCGGGCGGCGTTGTGGGCTTCATCGCGTGCGAGGACCAGCGCGTCGGACTCGCTTTGGGCGACTTGGCGGAGGCCGATGTTGGTGGCTGCGGAGCGGAGGATGGAGATTTCCCAACTCGCCCAAATGCGGTCTTCGCGGCAGGCGACGAAGCAGAGAAATCCCCAAAGCCGATCGCCTGTTAGGATCGGAACGAGGATGAGCGAGCGGACGCCTTGGGCGAGTAGCGGGGCTTGTTCCGGCAGTGGGAAGGAGGTCACTGGGCCGTGGACTTCGCGGCCGGCTGCCATTTCACGGTGCCAGCGGTCGAAGACTGAGTTTTCAAACGGGAGGTTCTGCCAGTCGTCCTTGTGGATTTTCGGCGCGGCTCCGTCCGCCTCCCAAGTGGCGATCTGGCTCATGTCGCGGGTGCCCGCAGCGCTCGGGTGGAGATGGAGCAAATGGCAGCGATCCACATTGGCGGCAGTGCCGAGGGCGGCGAGGATGCCGCCCCAGACGGAGGGCTCGATGCGGCGCGAGAGGAGCGTGTTGTTGATCGAGGCGATGGCCTCAAGGAGATTGCTGGAGCGGCGAGTTTGGGTGATGTCGCGCCCGAGCGCCATGAAGCCGGTGAGGGTGCCGCGCGGGTCGATGAGCGGTTGGCACTCGATGTGGACGAGATACGCGCGACCGCTTTTGGCGTAGTTGATCATTTCCGTTTCGAAGCCTCTACCGGCGTGGATTTGCTCCCGCAGGTGGCTCCTCGCGAGGTTAGTCTCGCCACGCCTTTGCAGGATGCTGCCGGAGGTTTTGCCGATGACCTCGTCCTTGCCGTAGCCACTTATTTTGGTGAAACCCTCGTTCACCCACTCGATGCGACCGACTGCGTCGGTGATGACCACCGCGTTATCGGTGCGCTTGGCGACGAGCGCGAGGCGGTTGGCCTCAGCCCGGCTGCGGAGGAGGTCCTGCTCGGCTTCCTTCGCGGCAGTGAGATCGACCACGGCCAGGATCGAGCCTGAGTCTAACTGGGACTCAGAAAGCCGGGCGCGGAAGACCTGGACTGGGATCGACGAGCCATCCAGGCAGTTTAAAATGGCTTCGAAGCCATCGCCGGGCGTGGCCGTGGAATCCACGTTGGCGATCAAGGAATCCAGCGCTTTACCAGCGAGCGATTCTGCCGTGCTGCGAGAAAGCCGGATGAAGGCGGGGTTCGCGTAGGAAATGATTCCGTCCGCGCCGATGACTGCGAGGCCGTTAGGCACGGACTCCATGACGTGTTGGGCGAAGCGCCGTTGCTTGTCGATTTCCAGCCGCGCACGCTGGCGTTCGTCGATGTTGAGGATGGTGCCGACTAGGCGGGTGGCGGTGTGATCTTTGTTGAAATGAGACTCAATGAGCCGTCCCCGCAGCATGAACCAGACCCAGCGGCCGTCGGCCACTTTGATCCGGATTTCAGCTTCCGACGAGGATTCGGCAGTGGCAGCTTTGGGGGCAGACTTGGGGCGGACGAGATTGAAGAGCTGATAGCGATCCTCGGGATGGATTTGCCGCCAGAGCTTGCGGAATGAGGGACCGCTGCCAGTGGTGCGCCAGCCGAGAGTGGTGACGATGCGCTCGCTGATATTGAGGTGGAAGGGTTTCGGGAAACATTCCCAAGTGTCGAACTCGGCGGCGATCATCGCGTCTGATAGCCGCTCCGAAAGGCTCTCGACCTGCAAGGTGGTCTCGATGGAACTGAGGTGAAAGCCGAACAGAGTGATGAGCAGCAAGACCACTGAAAAGGTCACGCCCATGGCCGCGAAACGCCGGGCGGCGAGCGGCTGCAGCCAGGTGGTGGCTGGATAATCCACTCCTAACACCGCCACCACTTTCTGGTTTGTATCGAGAATCGGCACTGCTGCGGCATACCAAACGCCCCATTCGTCACGGTCCGGGCCGTTGAAGGTCGAGTAGCCTGCGAGCTCGGGACCCCAGCGTTGCGGGAAATCTTTGACCGCTTCGCCGGGCGGGGAAAAAGTATCTTCGTGGGCCGGATCCTCTGCATCGACGAGGAAGACAAGCTGCTTGTCGCGCAATCCTAGCAGATAGGTGAAACGGTTGCCGGGCAGGGCTTTGCGGATTTCGAGTAGCTTCGCGCGCAGTCCGGTGAAGGTCTTGCCTTGAGCTTCCTCAGGCTTGCCTCGGATTTGCTGGACCTCGCGGAAGTCGATGTTGTTAGCACCGAGGTGGAGGGCACTGAGGAGGGTGGTGATTTGTTCCTGCCTCGCTTGGTTGCCGAGCCAGTGGGCGAGCCACGCGCCGTTCGTGACGGTGAAGATCGTCGCCACCAAAATCACGCTGGTGCCGATCCGTCGCCGCCGCAGCAAGTTGCGGGAAAGCTCAGCCCCGTTTGCCTGATAGATGGCATCCCAGAGGATGCTACAGAACGCGATGCTGCACAGCGTTGCGAGGATCAGCCCGCCGAGGAAGGCGTTCCTTTCCACGGAAGAACCCTGACCTTTCACGTCGTAGCAGATTTGCACCGCGTCCGGCAGCAGGCAAAACGCGGTGGTGATCGCGAGCACCAGCGCCGTGACCCAGCGCGGGGCGGAGCGTCTCGTCCGGGCAAGCGTCTTGGCAATAGCCCCGAAACGCCAACCGCCCATGAATGCCACCGCGACCAGCGGTCCGCTGAACCAAAAGGACCGGAGATCGCTCGCCCCGGCCACGAACGTCCAACCAAACAACCCGACCATTGTCGCCCATTTTAAAATGAATCCCACCCGGTGGCCCTGCACCAGCGGCGATAGGCAGAAGCCCAGCAGCGAAGTGGCAAACACCGCTCCTAACAAGGCGCGGACCAGCGTCATCACCTCTCCCAGCCCGAGGGCGAAAATCAGGATGCCCGACCACATCATGAGACCCAGCGCGACCAGCGCCAGAGCGAGAAACGGCCAGCGGGACGGTTCGCGTCCCTCGCGGAAAAGAATCCGGCAGCCGCCCGCCGCAGCCAGTAGAAATAGTCCGGTGAGGAAAATGAGGTAATCCATGGCTCAAAGGGGGGCGTGGCAGTCGGCGGGAGGATCTGTCATTTCCCCCTCAATTTCGACACTACGGGCGAATGTGTAGTCACCAATCTCCGCTGGATCGAACAAAATTCTCAGTCCTGTAAAACGTCACGGCGAAGGTGATGAAGGTTCACACCAGCGTCTGCAATGAATGGCTGAAGGAGCCGGGTGCGCTCAAAGCCCCAATGACAGCTCTGTCGGCAGCCGGGTCGCCTCGTCTAGCAGCCGTTCGCGGGCGGTCTCGAGGTAATGCGCGTCCAGTTCGATGCCGGTGAAGTTCTCTAACTGCTGGCGGTGTGCGGCGATGGCGGAGGTGCCGATGCCGAGAAATGGATCTAGCAGCCGCGTCGCCGGTCCCTTGCCGTGGAGGCGGATGCATTGCTCGACGAGTGCGACCGGAAAGGTCGCGGGGTGGGGGCGATCTTTGTCCCGGGAGTTGATGGTTTCGTAGGGGATGAACCATGTGTTTCCACGGCAGCGGAGGTCCGCGCCGCCGGTGTGGCCCCAGCGGGCGATGTTGGATTTGTCCTGATAGGGGACGCCAGCCGCGCGGCGGTCGAGCGGGACATCGCCCAATTTCGTGAGGTGGAAGATATACTCGTGGCAGTCGTTGACGAAGCGCTTCGAGTTGATCGGCTTGAAATGGCCGACGCTGAGCTGCTCGCCCGCGCGGGTTTCGATGCTGATGGATTTGATCCAGTGGAAGGTATTCTGAAGGGTGAACAACGGCTTCGCGCCATCCGTTAGGGCTAGGATCAACTGGTGGGGCAGCAGCGGATTGGCCGGAGCTGCGCCGACATTTAGGAAAAATGAGCCATCATCCGCCATCACCCGTTTCACTTCCGACGCCCACTGGTGGCACCATGTTAGGAATTCTTCGCGCGGCGCGGTGTCTTTGAAACTCTTGTAAGCAATGCCCAGGTTGTAGGGCGGCGAGGTGACGACGAGGTCGAAGGAGGACGCTTCAAGCGTCGCGAGGGTAGGGAGGCAATCGCCGTGGAGGAGGTTCATAGGATTTCGGGAAAATGAGCGGAGTGCTCCGACATGTCGGAGCTTTCACACTGGCCGACATGTCGGCCAGTGTGAAAGCGGTGACATGTCACCGCATTCCTATGCATGATGCAGTAAAATCGAGTTTGCGGCAAAGTGATCGGATAGAATGTCGGAGACGATCACGATCGGGGTGCCTGCGCGGACGAGGTCTTCTTTGCGTAAAAGCTCGCTGACGCGCTGGATGGTTTCCTCGATGTTAGAGGCGAATGGCAGTTTGAATGCCCGCACGCCGCGAGTGAGTGAGAGCTGGCGGCAGACGCGCTCGGTGGGGGTGAATGCATAGAACCCGGCAGTCCGCGGGCGGAGCATGGCGACGTGGTTGGCAAGCACGCCGCGGCGGGTGAGGACGACGAGCCGGGCGTCTGGCAATGAGTCGGCGAGGGTGACGGCGGCGCGGGCGGTTTTTTGGCGCTCGTCGCGGAGCAGCGCACTTTGGCCGAAGCCGTGGCCGCCGGAGCGCTCGATGCGCGATGAAATTCTAACGAGTGCCTCGACGCAGCGCTCGGGATAGCGGCCCACCGAAGTTTCGCCAGAAAGCATCAGGCAGTCGGCTTCTTCGTAGGCGGCGTTCATCACATCGGTGACTTCCGCGCGGGTGGGCGTGGGGTTGGTGATCATCGACTCTAGCAACTGGGTGGCGACGATCACGCGGGTGCCGAGTTCGTGGCAACGCTTGACGATGCGGCGTTGGAGAATCGGCAGTTCCTCGAACTCGACTTCCGTGCCCAGATCACCGCGAGCGATCATGATCACGTCGGCGGCGAGGATGATGGCGTCGATGTTACGGATGGCTTCTTGGTCCTCGATTTTGGCGACGATTTGGGCTTCGCCTTCGAGGGCTTCCATGGCTTCGCGGAGTTCCCTAACATGGGCGGAGTCCCGGACAAACGAGCCGGCGATGTAGTCCGCGCCGCACTCCACGGCGAGCGAGAGGTCGGCATGGTCCTTCTCCGTGAGAGCGGGTAAATTCAAGCGCACGCCGGGTAAATTGATGTGGCGGCGCGAGCCCATGGTGCCCTGAGTTTTTACATAACAAAGGACGCGGTCGGTTTCCACCACGTCGATGCGCATCAGCATCGCGCCATTGTCCACGACGAGGGTATTGCCCACCACAACGTCGCCCATCAGCCCGTCGTAGTTGACGGTGGTGGACAGCGGGACGCTCGGATCGGTGCCGACTTTGCGAAACTCGACGATGTCGCCTTCCACCAAGATGTAGGGTTTTTCTAAATCGCCGGTGCGGATGGAGGGGCCAGTTAGATCGAACAGGACGGCGATGTGGGCGTCCCGCGCGTCGGATTGGCGGCGGACGCGCTTGGACATTTCGGTGGCCCATTCGTGTTTGGCGTGGCTCATATTGAGCCGGAAAACGTTGGTGCCCTCGTCGATGAGCCGCCCGATCATTTCCTCGGATTCGGTGGCTGGGCCTAGGGTGATGATGATCTTGGATTTACGCGACATGGATCGAAAGTTAGTGGCTTAGCAGCGAGTACGGGACGTGCCGGGCGAGGAAACACATTGCCACCGAGCCACGCAAGGTCCGATCAATTTGCACAAAGGCCACGCGGGCTATTCCGCTGGTTTTACCTCGGCTAACAGCGCCTCCGCCGTTAGTTCCACGAACGAGCCGGGCGCTCCGGCGTAGTGGATTTTTCGCTCGCCATCGAGGACATAGACGAGCGGCCAAGCACCGACGCGATACTCCTTGGAGAGGCGGTTTTCGGGATCGGAAAAATTGCTCCACGGCACGGTGCCGTCGGCTTGGAGGGCGCGGAGTTTATCCACGGGGTCGTTGTTGACGCCGATGACGACGAAGGGACGACCCTTGAATTTATTCGCCATGGCGGTGGTGATTTCGACCACTCGGTGGGCGTCCGGGACGGTGCTATTCCAGAATAGCAGGACGACGACTTTACCCTTGTTAGCTGCTAGAGAGAGTGGCCGCTTGGCGGAATCCACGCCGACTAGGTCGGGAGCGACGCGGCCTTTGGTTAGGAAACGGATGATGTAGAGTTCGCCCTCGGCGAGCTTGGCGACGGTGGTGCCGTCCAGCTCGACATCGGAGCTTTGGATGATCGCCTTGCGCAGGAAGGTGAGCCGCTTGCGCATGATTTCCCCATCGTCGCCGAGGGACTTAAGCTGCATGGCGGCACCCAGCGCGGCCACGCCTTGGATTTTCGCATCCGGGTGGCTGGACTGGAGTTTTTCTAGCAGGGCAAGCGAGTGTGGGTCGGCGCTGGAGGCGAGGGCATAGCAGATCGGCGTGAGCTTGAGGCTGCTCAAGTGGGAGGTCTCGACGGCCTTGCGGATGGCCTCGTTTTCCTTAGCGAAAAGGGGCACGGAGCTGCCAGTCGCATTCAATCCTAACAGCGCGGGAGTGGTGCGCAGGAACCACGCGGCAGGCTCAAGCGTCCATTCTTGGTCGAGCGATTGGCCGATGGCATTCCACATGTCCCTGGCATAGAGCGTGGCATCGGGGCGGCTGCTCCAGGCTTTGGATTGTTCCGCTGGGGTGGCGGCGATCCGGACTTCCAGCGCCCATTTGTCGGTTGCGAGTTGGTAGCTTTTCTGGATCCGTTGCGCATCTGCTAGAGCGGCGTGGGCTTGCGAGAATGCTAGCAGAGAAATCAAGGTGATAAGTGAGACCAGGCGGTTCATGATGTTAGGAAAGGACGTAAGCGGCGGCATTCTCGCGTGCCAAGTGGTCCGCCGCAACCATCGACT
>JAYVEJ010000649.1:0-3303 GCA_043748885.1 Luteolibacter sp.
CCCATGGCGAGATCCCGCTGCCCTCGTTCTGGGGCGGCTATCGGGTCGTCCCGCAGATGATCGAGTTCTGGCAAGGTGGCCCCGCGCGTTTGCACGACCGGTTTCTCTATCAGCGCGAAGGTGATGACTGGAAAATCGAGCGGCTCTCGCCGTGATGGCGAGGGATTTGAGACGAAACACCGTTGGTGTTGGAGAACGCGAGTCGCCCCCTAACCCATCAACTTCGCCAGCAGCTCATCCAGATCCACGCTAACGATCGCGGTGGCTTTGTCGCTCATGGCGTAGGGCAATATCAGTTTGTTGTGATGGATCAGCGAGCCGCAGCTATACACCACGTTAGGGACATAACCTTCGCGTTCGTTGCCTTCAGCGGAGAGCAGTGGCTCCTTTAGCCGTCCTATCAGTTTGGTAGGATCATCCAGATCTAGCAAGATCGCGCCGATGCAGTATTTACGCATCGGGCCGACGCCATGGGTGATGACCAGCCAGCCGGCCTTGGTTTCGATGGGCGAGCCGCAATTGCCGACTTTAAATGATTCCCATACTTCGACAGGCCGCATGAGGATTTGCGGGTCGCTCCAGTAATGAGGATTATCGGAAAACATAATGAAGAGGTTTTCATCATCTTGCCTAGAGAGCATCACGTACCGTCCGTCGATGCGGCGGGGAAATAGTGCCATGCCTTTGTTCTGGACGGCGGTGCCATTGAGGGTGAGCACGCGGAAGTGCAGGAAATCCTGAGTTTCTAGCAGTTGAGGTAGAATCGCACGGCCATTGTATGCGGTGTAAGTGGCATAATACATCATTGTGCCGTCGTCCTCAGTGAAGCAGACGAAGCGGGCGTCCTCGATGCCATTGCTTTCATTCGCAGAGACGGGAAAAATGATGCGCTCACTCATGCCGAGCTTGGGCGAGAAACGCAGTTCGTAATTAGAATCGGCGAGCCATTGAATGCATTCTAACGTGCGCTGGAGGTCATGGTTGCCGGGTTGGTTTTCATGGCGCACAGTGCCGACGCTTTGGTTGAGATCGTTGCGGGTGAATTTATTATCTAAAGGAGCCATCACCGCGATGGCATAGTCGTTGTCAAATCCCATTTCATGAAATTTAAGCACAAAGCTTTTTTTCCGATAGCTCGGGTTAGGCACAACTTCAGGCAGAGTGACATACCGAGAAACCGGATCGAGGGTGATGCTACCATTGGCAGCGATTTGTCCGGCGCGAAACTCAATGGAGGAGATATGTCCCTCGCCCGTCGCACGCAGACTCATCACAAACCGCAACCCGCCTTTGGGCACTCCGCTTTGGTCGGGATGTGGGACGATTGAGGGATTAAACAAGGCGGCGGACTCCAATGAATACTCGCCGGAAAACAGCGCACCAATTAACATTTCCCGTGCGCGGGACAGCGGCTTAGTGGTGAAAATGTGCGGCTGCACTTTGAGATAGTACTGCCAAAGTATATCTTCAATATCATAATGCCGGGAGTCGAACTCATGATGCACGTCCTGAAGTTTTTCGATGACTTCCTCCTCAGTAAACGCCAGCGCACGGCCAAGAATCGCAGTGATTCGATGTGTCTCTGCGGGAATGAATGGCCGGATGAGAACGCGGGTGCTATCTGGAAGTAACATGATTTCATGACGATGGAGATAGATCGTTTTCATATCGAAAAGTGGGGGGGTGGGATGATTAGTTGGTCGGCGTTGCTCATTTCCGCTAGAGACAACTGGAAGGCGAGTGACGACTCGGCACCTTGGTTCGCATTGACGCGGTCGGAATGGAGTCCGTCGCCGCAGCCGCCGGTGCTCGAGTCGTAGAGTGGCAGGCCGAGATCATTGCGACCGAGGAACCATTCAAAGGCCCGCTTGGCCTCGACCGTCCAGAATGGATCGCGAGTGTTTAGGAAAGCTTCAAGACAGGCAGAGACCATGGCTTGAGCTTCGACCGGCTGTTGGTCGAAGTCAGCGCGGGCTCCGCCTTTGGAGTAAAATCCGTTGCTGCCGATGGGCCGGAAATGGCCGGCTTGGGTGCGCTGGATGGAGGCCAGCCAACGCAATGATTTAAGTCCGATTTCTAACGCTTCAGCGTCCGGCATCCAGCGCCCGCTCATGATGAGGGCTTGGCTCAAGCGGGCGTTATCATAAGTCGCGCCACTCTCGAACCATGGCCAATCGTCGGTGGCATGGCCATGCCAGAGGGCCACCAGTTTCGCGGTCAGCACCTGGCGAGACGCCTTGGCTGCGGCCGATGAGGACTTGCTGCGGAGAAACTCATGGATGCCTAACAACGAGAACGCCCACGCCCGCGGCGAGGTGAACGACTCAACTGCTGGCAGCCCGCGCTCGAAGAGCTGGGCACATAACAGCCGGTGGCCTTCGTTTCGCGAGCGCCCCGCACCCACGCCTAACGCCCATAACGCGCGCGCATGACTATCCTCGCTGCCCGCCTCTTCGAGCCAATGGCGACCATGGCTCATAAAGTTCCGGAAGCGCCCTGTCTGATAGTTCAGCGACGCCGCCAAAAATGCGAGATAGCTGGTGGAGTGGCGCTCCAAGTCGCCGCCATCTTCCACTAGATTGCAGAGAATAAACGCGCGTGCATTATCATCCGTGCAATAGCCCTCGTGAAAATTTGGGACATTGAAAGTGGCGTGTTGAAATATGCCGGTGCCGTCACTCATCCGCAAAATATGGTCGAGCCGCAACGGTGGAAGATTATAAGGACGACTGAGCAAGGCGCGGCCCGCAGTGGTCACCAAGGATGCCGCCTGGCGATCTGCGCGTGCTTGTTTAAATGACTCCAGATAGCGGTGGGCCACGGCGGGCCAGATCATTTCCCGCCCGAGCTGATAGGCCTCCAACCGCGTCCGCTCTAGCAGCGCCGGATCATCGAGAAACGCGCACACCCCGTCGGCGATGCCTTGCGGATCGCGGAACGGCACCAGCTTGCCGCGTCCTTCCGCGAGTAGTTCCTGCGCGTGCCAATACGGCGTGGACACCACCGCTTTCCCGGCACCGAAGACATATGCCAGCGTGCCGGAAGTGATCTGCGCTTCATTCAAATAGGGAGTTAGATATATATCTGTCGCGCCGATGAATTCAGTGAGTTCATCCAGCGAGACGAAGCGATTATAGAAAATGACATGCTCTTTCACCCCGCGCTCTTCGGCCAGCCGCTCTAGGCCTAACCGATAACTCTCGCCCTCCCGCGCCACCAGATGCGGGTGAGTCGCCCCCAAGATCAGATAGACCGCGTCTGGATGCCGCCGGACAATTTCAGGCAGAGCCTCAATGACGTGCT
>JAYVEJ010000650.1:0-8631 GCA_043748885.1 Luteolibacter sp.
GCAATATCTTCAAGAAAGGCGGAGTCAAAACTTACGCCACCTATAACTTCGGCATCGCACCACTCACAGTTTCGTTTTCTGATGGCAAGAAGCTGGTCGCCAAGCCCAAGACACTTACCGTAGAGAAATCAAAGCCCTGAAGCTATGCCCCTCCGCCACACGCTGAAAAATGTTGGGGATTTCGCGATCCACACCTGGGCCAACGCCGGGGTATCAATCTCAATCGCGTCCGCACTCGGCGGTCGCGTGGTGTCCTTGAAGGATCGCATCTCCGGTCGCGAGTGGCTCGACGGCTGGGCACCCGCCAGCAAGCGGCGGCTCTGGCAACCCACTGATCCCGCCACCTACAAAACCGGTCCCGGTGCGGGTCTCGATGAATGCTTGCCGACGGTCTTGCCACGCATGCTCGGTCGCAATTCCTTGCCGGACCATGGCGAGCTTTGGAACCAGTCGCCAGAATTCGACGTCGATCCGCCCGCAGTCATTCCCTGCCGCTGGCGTTTGAACGACGCATTTCGTTAGTCGGAAATACGCTCCGTTTCGACTATCGACTCGAGAATTTAGCAGACTCGCCCACCCCCTTTCTGTGGGCATGGCATCCGTTGTTCACTTGGAAACCGGGCGATGAAATTCGTTTCGCAACCTCCGAGAAATTCTGCCTAACCCCTCGCAGAATGGCACCTTCTGCATTTCCTGCTAGACGACTGGCAAATTCCCCCAGTAGTATAATAGAAGTTCAGGTCACCGAGGACACATGTTCTTGAACGATTACTTTTGTCCGTCTGGTGACGGACGGAAACCAAAAAACCGCAAACCCAAGAAACCCCAAAAAATGAAATCACTAATCGCAATCCTGTCTCTATTCACGGTGGCACTGACACTGCCGCTGCAAGCTGCTCCGAAAACCCAGAAGACTCTGTATGAACGCCTGGGCGGTGTCTTCGCGATTGCTGCGGTCATTGACCATTTTAGCGACGCCGTGGTGCAGAACCCAATCGTGGGAAAAACTTCGCAGAACCCAGCCCTCAGGGAGTGGCACACCAAGAACCTGGACCGGTTGCCGGGCCTAAAGTTCATGCGAACCTTGTGGGTCTGCGAGGTCACGGGCGGGCCGTTCAAATTCTCGGCAACCAAGCCGGGCGAAACTCAATTGGGCCTTGAGGAGGCGCATCGTGACCTCAAAATCTCGCCCGAAGAATTCGACGAGGTGGCGGCCGAGTTGGGACGCAGCCTTGACTTCGCCAAAGTCCCTGCGCCTGAAATGAAAGAAGTCCTCGCCGCCTTCGCAGCGCATAAAAAGGAGGTAACGGCTGGCTCTATGAAGAAGTGATGCACCGCTGACAACGCGGCCTAATCCTGAAGCGTGCAGCGGAGGCGACGCTAGGAACTCTCCGACTGCACCCTTTGGTTGAACCAGCCCGCTGACTGGCGCGGAAACGTCCTTAGGCGTTTTTTGTTAGTCTCGGCCGGCGCGGTGGGCGCGGATCGCCGGGTGAATCGGCTCACCGAATGTTAGACCGCGAGGGGATTGGCGATGATCGCGGTGAATTTGCCCAAATGGGGGCTGGTTCTGAGCGGCAAGTCGTGGGGAATTCCGGCGGCATCCCGGACCTCGGGCATGATTTGCTCGCGCCAGGTCGAGCCATGCGGATGAAGTGGGTGGGATCCTCGCCGATTGACATCTCCGGGGTAGTTCCCAAAGTTAGCGATCCAAAATCCACCCATCAATCCGCCGCGAATTTCAGCGAAAAAACTAATGAGTCACGCCCGCTTGCTTCAAATTGCGCGCGCCGAGTTGCCGGCAAGTCCTCGACCGTCGTCGGCGAGTAGCCGAGCTTGGTCGTGAAGAAAACTGCCGCGCGGTTACTGAGCGCGAAGACTCGGGGAATCCCCCGCTCGCGGGCAAGCTTATGCGCGTGCCGCACCAGCTCGATGCCGTAGCCGCGGCCTTCGTGGGCCATTTTCACATACAAACAGGCCACTTCCGCGCAGCCTTCAGCGGGATATTCGTGCAAGGCCACGCAGCCGACGACGTTATCGTCGATGGCCATCACCCGGTAATCCACGATCCGCGACTGGATGTCCTCGTAAGTCCGCGCGACCAATTTCGTGCGTCGCACTGAGCGGCCAATCATCCCTAGCAGTTCGGGAATGTCCTCCTCGCGCAGCTCGCGGATGACCCGGTAGCTGTCGGCGTGGACCATGGTGCCGACGCCTTCGTTCGAGAAAAGTTCGTCCACCAGCACGCCCTGTTGGCGGCCGTTGAGGACATGCACTCGCGGCACGCCGCGCTTGCAAGCTGTCGCTGCGGCTAACAGCAGGGCCGACCCCGCCGCGTCGGAACGGCTAGCCAGCGCTTCCGCATCCGCGGCGCGGATCGCGTGGGCGGGTGCGCCGTCGATGAGGATCGCCTCCTCTAACAAGGTTATAATTTTCGCGGCGCCGATCCTCAGGGCGAAGTCCACCACCGGCGAATCCAGCGGTCCGGTGGCCGAGGCGTCGATGATTGCCGATTGCCCGCGAGCTAGGATTTCTAACGCCTCGGTCACTGCCAGCGGATCGGTGATGGGGCGGGAAACACGGGCGGCTAGGATTTCGCACTCGAGCGTCCAATCGTAGAGATCCTTCAAATCGCCGCCTAACACCCCGAGCACCAGCTTCACGCCGAGATCTTCGAGCACCGCCAAATCCAGCAGAGTTTCCGCCACCGCAGGTTCTGGCAACAGGCCAGCTTCGATCAGCACGAAGAAAATTTTCCCACGGAACTGGGGAATGTATTGGAGAACCTCGCGGACGTCACTTTGCTGCGGCACGGCCCCTACCTATCAAACCCTGACTGCCCCGCAAGCGCTGGGATAACTGGAGCGCGGAATTTGTTTTGCCTGATGCGGATCGACACTGCTCCTTTGGATCGCGACCAATCCGGCTTGCCGAATCGAACGGAGCCGGTAGCTTCGCCGCCATGTCGAAACTGACGGACAAAGATTGCGCCGCACGAACTTCGGTTTTGGCGTCCTAGCGCGGCTTCCGTTCGCAGGGAAAGTAGTTCTGGCCTTCAGTCCGTTCTTCCTCTCCCACAACGGACTGAAGTCCTCGACTACTTTTCAGCATTTTCTATCCACATGGACTATTCCTCGCTCATTTTAAAACGCCGCGACCGCTTCTCAGAACTCGAAGAAGCCGTCGGCGATCCAGAACTTTTCGCCGATCCCAAGCGCGCCACCGAAATCCTCCGCGAGCATGGCAAGCTCAAGCAAACCCTCGCGCTGTGGGATAAAATCGAGTCGTCGAAGCGCCACCTTGCCGACAACCAAGAGCTCGCGAAATCCGATGACCCTGATTTCTCCGCGATGGCAGCCGAGGAAATTCCCGGCCTCGAAACCGAAATCACCCAGCTCTCCAGCGACCTCCAATATGCCCTGCTCCCGGCCGATCCCAACGAGGATCGCGACGCGCTGATAGAAATCCGCGCCGGAGCGGGCGGCGACGAGGCATCGCTATTCGCCGCCGAGCTGATGCGGATGTATCAACGCTACTCCGACCTCCGGGGGTGGAAATGCGAGCACCTCGAGAGCAGCCCATCGGAAGTCGGCGGCTTCAAGGAAGTGATCCTCAAAGTAACCGGCCAGGAAGTGTTTCGTTATTTGAAATACGAGTCCGGCGTCCACCGCGTCCAGCGGGTGCCTGCCACCGAAACGCAAGGCCGCGTCCACACCTCCACCGTTACCGTCGCCGTGCTGCCCGAGGCCGAGGAAGTCGATGTCGAACTCAAGCCCGAAGATTTACGCATCGAAGTCTGCCGCGCCGGTGGAGCCGGTGGCCAGCACGTCAACCGCACCGAGTCTGCGGTGCAGATTTTCCACCTTCCCACCGGGCTTTATGTGCGCTGCGAAGACGGTCGCTCGCAGATCAAGAACAAGGAAATGGCCCTCCAGATTCTTCGTTCCAAACTCTTCGAGCAGAAACTCCGCGAGCAACAAGAGGCCTATTCCAGCCACCGCCGTTCGCTCATCGGTTCCGGCGACCGCTCGGAGAAAATCCGCACTTACAATTTCCCGCAAAGTCGCATCACCGACCACCGCATCGGCTTCACCTCGCACAACCTAACCGGAGTGATCGCCGGCGATCTAACTGAGTTCACCAACGAGCTGCAAAAGACCGAGATGGACGAGCGGTTGGCGGAGGCGGGGTTGTGAACCTATCAGGTAGGTTTGCAAGGTCGCCAGCCTGCGGCGGTTCAGGGAGAAAGTCAGAGATCCTCATTTACCCCAGCCTGCCTCTTGGATCAAAATAGACGCATGAGCAGCTTCAACATCCGTCCCTATCAGTTGGCAGATATCGATGAGGTTTACGCCGCAGCCGACGAATCGCGCGATCTCATCAGCAAATGGATGGGCTGGATGACTCCGGAATATTCACGGGAAGATGCGGAAAAGTGGGTCGAGCATGCGATGGCTTCGTGGGAACGTGAGGAGGCTTACGAACATGTCATCACCGATCCGGCGGACGGGACGATCGTTGGAGCGTGCGGCCTCAATTTGTTGAACCGGCTGAATGGGGTCTGCAATCTGGGATACTGGGTCAGGGCGTCGCGAATCGGCGAGGGCGCGGCACGGCAGGCGGCCCTGTTGCTCCGCGATTTCGGGTTCGGAACGGTGGGATTGAACCGCTTGGAAATCGTCGTGGCCGATGGCAACGGATTCAGTTGCAAGGTCGCGGAAAGCGCCGGTGCCATTTACGAAGGTCTCCAACGGTTGCGGTTGAAAGTGGGCGAAGTAGCTAACGACGCGCATATGTATGCACTTCTGAACCCGGCGGCGAAACGGGCGTGGCATTGAAAGTGGGGACAAAAATTTCCCCACTCCTTACTCAGCGGCCCATCCAGCCGCCATCGACGACGAGGATCTCGCCGTGAACGTAGCGCGAGGCTTCGCTGGCGAGGAAGACGACGGGGCCCTTGAAATCGGCGGGATCGCCCCAGCGGCCGGCGGGGATGCGGGCGAGGATTTGCTGACTTCTAACGGGGTCTTCACGGAGAGCTTCGGTGTTGTCGGTGGAGATATAGCCGGGGGCGATGGCATTGACGTTGACGCCCTTGGACGCCCACTCGTTCGCGAGCGCCTTGGTGAGCTGGCCGATGCCGCCTTTGGACGCGGCGTAGCCGGGGACGGTTAGGCCGCCTTGGAATGTTAGGAGCGAGGCGGTGAAAATGATTTTGCCGCTGCCGCGCGCTATCATCTTGGCACCGATGTCGCGGCTGAGGAGGAATTGGGCGTTGAGATTCACGTCGATGACTTCGAACCACATGTCGTCGGGATGCTCGGCAGCGGGCTTGCGTTTGATGGTGCCCGCGTTGTTGACGAGGATGTCGGGCACGCCGTGGTCGGCCATGACTCTAGCCGCGAAGGCTTTCACGGCGGCACGGTCCGAGAAATCGCACTGATAGGCAGCGAAGGTCCGGCCAAGAGCGGTGACAGCTTTTTCAATCGCGCTGCCTGTTAGCTCAAGACTGGCACTGACGCCGATGATGTTAGCGCCGGCTTCGGCGAGACCTGCCGCCATGGCGAAGCCGATGCCGCGCTTGCAGCCAGTGACGAGGGCGGTTTTTCCGGTGAGGTTGAATGGGTTCATATGAAGAGAAAGATTTTTTTAACCGCAGATAAACGCAGATAAACGCAGATGGAAGCAGGGATAAAGATATTGAATGGACTGAGAGAATCCATCTCCTATCAGACAATCTTTCTTCATCTTATCTGCGTTCATCTGCGTTCATCTGCGGTTCAATCAATTCTTTGTGAAGTTACCGAAGCTCCGCGATTTCGACGCAGTCCATATCGGTGAAGGCTTGGTTTTCGCCGCCCATCGCCCAACAGAAACGGTAGCTGGCGGTGCCGCAGCCGGTGTGGATGGACCACGGCGGGGAAAGGACGATCTGTCTATCAGCCACCCACAGCGGGCGGGTTTGCTGAGGTTCGCCCATCATGTGGAGGACGCGGTGGGCGGCGGGAACATCGAAATAACAATAGACCTCGCTGCGGCGATCATGAGTGTGGCAAGGCATGGTGTTCCAGACGCTGCCGGGTTTAAACTCGGTGAAGCCAAGCACGAGTTGGCAGCTCTTGATGCCGGTTTCGTGGATGTATTGAAAAATGGTGCGCTCGTTGCACTCGTCCTTGCTGCCGAGTTCCACGCGGTTGGCATCGGCGCGGGTAGCGTGGGCCGTCGGGTGGCTGGCGTGGGCCGGGTAGCTGACCAGATAGAAAACGGCGGGGCTATCAGCAGAGGCGCTGTTGAAGCTGATCTCCTTGCTGCCGCGACCGATGTAGAGAACGTCATGAGTCGCGATCTGATAGGCGCTGCCATCGACCATGACAGTGCCGGCTGCGCCGAAATTTACAATGCCGAGTTCGCGGCGTTGGCAGAAGAAGTCGGCCTTGAGGGCATCGTTATTTCCAAGTGCGAGCGAGGTCGTGGTGGGGATGGCGCTGCCGACCACCGCGCGGTCGAGATCGGTGTAAACGAGGCAGACCGCGCCGGGGACGAATAGCTCGTCGAGGAGAAAAGTGGCGCGGAGTTCGTCAGTATCGAGGACCGCCGCTTCGCGGGGTGATGGCATCAGTCGTGTTTCCATAATGATTTTGAAGTTAGAGGCAGATCGCTTGGAAATACGCGGAGCCCGCAGCGGAAATTCCTTCGATCCAGCGGGTGGCCATTCTTCATTGGTGCCGATCCGTGGCAACCGGAATTTAAGTTTCCAAGGTTACCTCTCGTTCTCATGCGTTCTTCCGCTCAAACTGCTAGCCGTTCCATTTTCGAAAACGTCCTGTTAGCCGCTATTTCCCCGCTCGCCGCCGCAGATCCGCAGCCTGCGGAAATCCTCAAAGACATGCAACGGGTCGCGCATTGGCAGATCGCGAATCCCTCGAAGCACGTCGTGCATGACTGGATGCAAGCACCGTTTTTCCTCAGTCTCGCGAGTCTCTATCAGGTGTCGGGTGAGGTGAAATATCGGGACGCGCTGGATTCGTTCGGCAAGCAGCTCGGCCACGGCCCAAGACCACGGGTAACTCACGCGGACGACCACCGCCGTGCTCTCCGATCCCACCCGCCATCTCCACTACCGGGATAACAGTTTTTTCACCAAGCGCGCTTGGCAACGGCTGGCTCGTCGGCGGATTCATCCATGTCCTGGATTTCCTCCCTGAAAATCATCCGTCGCGCGGGAAATACCTCGGCCGCTATCACGCCATGACTATGGAAAAGGCGCGAAGTCCTACAACCGGCCACTTCACTTGGCTCCAGAAACCCGCCACGGCGGGTGCTTTGGCGCTTGTTGCCCCCGGTCTTGACAGCTTGTTCCCCGGAAAGCAGATTTCCGTCCGTTTTCCCCGGCGCAACCGGAAAAGCCAACTTCCGACTTCCCGCTTCCCCAGCTTGCGCGCTGACTCCGCCGCACTAATCTCCGCCCTACCCCTTCAATAACCTCCATGTCATCAACGCAGAAGTCTCCATTTGGCTGGCCTGAACCTCAGGGCCTCTGGCATCCATCGCGCGAAAAAGATTCCTGCGGCGTCGGCTTCATCGCCCATCTCAAGGGCAAGCGCTCGCACGATATCGTCCTGAAAACGCTGACGATGAACGAGCAAATGGACCATCGCGGGGCCAGTGGCTCGGATCCGGCGACGGGTGACGGAGCCGGGATTTTCATCCAGATGCCGGACAAATTCCTGCGTCGGGAAATGGCGGTGAAGGGCATCGAGCTGCCGCCCGAGGGTGACTATGGCTCGGGCTGCGTGTTTTTCTCGCCCGAAGCTGCCGTCCGCGAGGTGGCGATGCAGGTGTTCGAACACGTCATCCGCGACGAGGGCCAAAAATTTCTCGGCTGGCGCACGGTGCCGGTGAAGAGCGAAATCTTGGGCAAAACCTCGGGCCGCTACGAGCCGGTGATCAAGCAGGTGTTCATCGGAAAAAGCGCAGACATCACCGATGCGATGGCCTTCGAGCGCAAGCTCTACGTGATCCGCAAACGAGTCGGCGCGTGGATCCGCAATAACGAGGTGCCGAACCAGTTCCGCGATGTGCATGGCAACAAAAGCAACTCCTTCCCCGGCGCGGACTATCATTATGTGACCGGTCTATCAGCCCGCACGATGATCTATAAAGGGATGCTAACACCATGCCAGTTGTCTGAGTATTTCCCGGATTTCCTCGATCCAGACTTCGAGTCGGCACTGGCGCTGATGCACACTCGTTTCTCGACGAACACCTTCCCAAGCTGGTCGCGCGCTCACCCTAACCGCTTCATCGCCCACAACGGCGAGATCAACACGGTGATGGGCAATGCGAATTTCATGAAGGCCCGCCAAGCGCTCTGCCAGTCGGATTTATTCGGCACGGAAATCGAAAACATCTTCCCGGTCATCAACGAGGATGGCTCGGACTCCGCGCGGTTCGACAATGCGTTAGAGTTTATGCATTATGGCGGCTACGACCTCGTCCACGCGATGATGATGATGATTCCCGAGCCATGGGAACGCCACACCATGATGGATGAAGAGAAGAAGGCGTTCTATGAATTCCACGCCTGCATGATGGAGCCGTGGGACGGTCCAGCTTCGATCACTTTCTCCG